>JASJDS010000018.1 GCA_030065055.1 Calothrix sp. MO_192.B10 | reverse complement strand
CGCAAAGCGGTTGACTTGGCAATTCGCTAAGATAAAGTATAGTTCTGGGTTAGCCACTACACCATGACCTCAAGCATTACAAACCGTTTATATTCCTTTGCAGAATATCTTGCCTATGACGATGGTAGCGACAATCGCTATGAATTAGTAGATGGGAAACTGGAACTCATGAATCCACCAACTTTTAGACATTTGTTAATTTGTGACTTGATTCAAGACAGTTTTAAAGCTGAAATTCGTCGCTTGGGTTTACCTTGGCTATGTTTAAGGGAAGTGGGAATTAGAACTGGATGGCGGAAGTCTCGGTTATGTGATGTCTGTGTGGTGGCTACGGAACAGGTAATGGAATTTATGGATGAATCTGCTGTTTGTCAGTCTCCACCTTTGTTGGTAGTGGAAGTGGTTAGTCCGGAGTCTGTGAAGCGAGATTATCGCTATAAGCGTTCTGAGTATGCGGCGTTAGAAATTTCTGAGTATTGGATTGTCGATCCGATGGAGTCGAAAGTGACGGTGTTGTTGTGGGAAGAAGGTTTGTATGAAGATAGGGAGTTTACACCGAATCAGCAGATAGTTTCGCGGAGGTTTCCGGAGTTGGTTGTGACGGTGGAACAGTTGTTGGCTGCGGGGAAGAGGGAAGAGGATTGAACCGCTCCAGGCGCAGAGGACGCAGAGGAAGAGAGGAGGAAGAGGGACAAGATCCGTGTTACTAATTCCCAGACAAATTAGGGAAATGACTACTTCTTGCTGAATATCCTGATAAATTAGATCATGTCCGGTTAAACACTTACAACTAAATGTAGGTTGGGTAGAACGAAGTGAAACCCAACAAAAGGCTGATTGTGTTGGGTTTCGTCCCTCAACCCAACCTACAACTCTGAATATCCTCATAAATTACTGATTTGCACAGAAAGTTAGTGTCCATATTTTGACAATTTATGTAATAATAAATCAATTTATGGCTTCATTTTGTCTGTTGTTTTGTAATGCCTTAATTTTTTCTATAGGTAAGCCTGTTGTTTCTGCTATTATCTCAAGCTCTATACCTTTGTTAAGTAGCTTAATGGCGATTTCTTCGCGCTCTTTTTCTCGCGCTTATTTCTGAATATCCTGATAAATTACTGATTCGCGCATAATATCATTCCGCAATAATCTTTTAATCAGTTCCTTATTTAATACTAGCCCAGCTAACACTGCTGTTGACGCAGCAATATTACTTTTGTGTGCGAGAATTCTGGCGTTGCTGATCGAAAGTATGAATTAGCCTCACGCAAAGGCGCAAAGATGCAAAGCATCTTTGTTTATTTATGCCCAAAATATAAATTCATACTCCAATTCAGCAATGCCGAAATTCTTGATAAGCTTGATTAATTGCTTGCATTACAGCTTCGGCATTACGAGAATTATTAATATCAGGATGATATTGTCTTGCTAATCTACGGTAAGCATTTTTGACATCATGGGGAGAAGTATCCTGATCTACACCAAGCACTTCCCACCACTCACCAGATAGTACAAGGTCATTTTGGGGTTCATCAATACCCTGCATTTGCTGCCAAATTTTTATCCTTCCTCCCCTACCCCCACTTAATAGTGTTTTACCATTGGGGCTGAAAACAACGGGAGAATATCCTGAAAGGCTGTGTAATATTTCTCCGTTGTCTAAATTCCAAAGCTTGATGATACCGTCACTACTACTGCTAGCAATAATTTGACCATTAGGACTAACTGCAATTGATTCTACTGCTGCTGAGTGTCCGGTGAAGGTAGATATTAATTCTCTAGTGTGGAAATTCCACAGCTTGATAGTGCCATCTTTACTCGCACTAACTAAAGTTTTACCATCAGGCGTTATTACAACTGTTGTAATTGCACCTAAATGTCCGGTGAGAATTTGCGGTTCTCTAAAGCTGTGCAAATGCCAAATTCTAATGGTTTTATCTGCACTACCACTAACTAGGGTTTTACCGTCGGGACTAAAAGCAACTGATAACACCCCATCGGAATGTCCATTGAAGGTACGTTTTAATTCTCCTGTGTAGCTTCCCCAAATTCTAATGGTTTTATCTCGACTAGCACTAGCAAGAAGTTTACCATCAGGACTGAAAGTTACTGCATGAACAAAACCATTGTGACTGTAGGGGGAATTTCCATAAAAGAAAGTCTTGTAAAAAGTCTTGGTATCTAACTTCCAGGTAGAAATTTTCCTGTCTACACAACCACTAGCTAAGGTTTTACCATCAGGACTAATGGCAACAGATAAAACTGCTTCACCTTGTCCAGTAAAGGTGCGAAGCCATTTTCCTGTTTGTAAGTCCCATAGATTTACAGTTCTATCATTACTTCCAGTAACAAATATTTTACCATTAGGACCGATCGCGATCGCAGTTACTGCTGCTGAGTGTTCTTTGATAGTTTTGACACATCTCCAAGTTTCTGGTTGTTGATGTGTGAGATTTCCCCTATCTTTCTTCCTGCGATAATCTTTATCTGAACTACGGGATTTTTTCCTTTTCCTGGAAGTGGAAGCAGGGGAGGACTTGAATTTTTTCCTGGGATGCCTTTGTTTAACTTGCTGTTTTAGTTGCTGTAATTCTGACTCAACTTCCAAAGCGACAAATTTTTGCTGGATATCCTCCCCCGATAAAAACGCTTCTAACTCTAACACTGCTGAGTAATAGTCTTCCATCTGGGAGACTTTAGCTTCCATCCGTTCAAAAACCTGGGTTGGAGTTTCTTTGACTCCAGATTCATCTAAAATCTTGGCAATACCATAACCAGCTAATCCTACCACTGCACCTAAACCAGTCATGGATACCGTACCAATACCAAAAGCCAAACCCACTTTAGGAGCTACAAATCCCATATTACCAATAAAACTGGATGCGATCGCACCACCTACTGCACCAATACCCGCAGAGGTGAAAGCTGCTGTATCTCCTTCTCCTATCCCCTTAAAAGCACCATAAACTGCTGCACCAGCAACAGCACCAGCGCCCACCACCGGAACTGTTCCAATCCCTACAGCACCAAATCCCCCAGCTAATCCCATACCACCAACAGATGCGGATACCCCAGCCCCTGTTACTGCTCCTGTGGTAATGAATGTTGCTCCTGTAGGGAAAGTATGAGTCATATTTTCATCTGGTTAACTTTAGGAATAATGCTTTTTTAAAATAAAAATATACAAAAATACCTTGGTGCTTATACTTAAAATTTTTGCCAAATTACCTTAGTGGGAGCGCCTCGCTCCCTGCTGAATGGAAAGCGGGCAAGATGGCTGAATGGAAAGCGGGCAAGATGCCCGCACTACAAAACATAGAAGATTTTTCTTCAGTCAAAAAATGGCTTTTTGACACCAAAAAAAGTACACCGCCAGAGAATAAATCACCTCAATCATAGATTCTGATGCTTTCCATGACTTTTATCCCCCATCTCTGAGATATTGTGAAATAAAGCATCCGCAGTTTTGAAATCCGAAATTTTAATGACATCAGTAGATTTCCCCAAACACAAAAAAGCCAAAGCCCTCAAACCCGGCAGCCGTCGCCCCGCCAAGGAACTATGCAGCGAATGTGGACTTTGCGACACATACTATGTCCACTATGTCAAGTCAGCCTGTGCCTTTATTAATCAACAATTCGAGGAACTAGAAACCCAAAGCCACGGACGCGATCGCAATCTTGATAACCCCGATGAACTGTATTTTGGGGTACATCAGGAAATGATGGCGGCACGGAAAATAGAACCCATCCCCGGCGCACAATGGACGGGAATCGTCAGCACCATTGCCATTGAAATGCTGAATCGTGGCTTGGTAGAAGGGGTCGTCTGTGTCCAAAATACTAAAGAAGACCGGTTTCAACCCATGCCCGTCATCGCCCGCACCCCAGAGGAAATACTGGCAGCGCGGGTAAATAAACCAACCCTTTCCCCGAACCTTTCCGTACTGGAAGAAATCGAAAAATCGGGGATGAAACGGTTGTTAGTCATTGGGGTAGGTTGCCAAATTCAGGCATTACGAGCCGTAGAAAAACAACTAGGCTTAGAGAAACTCTATGTTTTGGGTACACCCTGCGTCGATAACGTCACCCGCGCCGGACTGCAAAAATTCCTCGACACCACCAGCCGTTCCCCGGAAACCGTGGTGTATTACGAATTCATGCAGGACTTCCGGGTTCACTTCAAACACGAAGACGGCTCAACGGAAACTGTGCCTTTCTTCGGCTTAAAAACCAACCAACTCAAAGATGTATTTGCTCCTTCTTGTATGAGTTGCTTTGATTACGTAAATTCACTGGCAGATTTAGTAGTTGGGTATATGGGGGCACCCTTCGGTTGGCAGTGGATAGTGGTTCGGAATGATACAGGGAAAGAAATGCTGTCATTGGTGCAAGACCAAATACAGACTCAGCCAGTCTTTGCCAAGGGCGATCGCAAACAGGCGGTGCAACAAAGTATACCAGCCTATGATAAAGGGGTGACTTTGCCGATGTGGGCGGCGAAACTCATGGGGGTGGTGATTGAGAAAATTGGTCCTAAGGGGTTGGAGTATGCGCGGTTCTCGATAGATTCCCACTTTACGCGGAATTATTTGTATGTGAAGCGGAATTACGCGAAGAAGTTGGAGGCGCATGTGCCGGAGTTTGCGAAGCGGATTGTGGGGCAGTATAAGTTACCGGATTAGAGGCTCACGCAGAGGCGCAGAGACGCAGAGAGGGAGTTTTTTATAAGCCGTTGGCGATGCGGGAGATGCCGTCTTTGATTAATGGGGCTCCGAAGTTGATGAGTAAACCAAGTCTCTTGTCAGCAAGGCGAAGGTAGGTTAGGAGTTGTTTTTTGTGTACCGGATGTACTGCTTCCACGGATTTGAGTTCGACAATTACCTTGTCTTCAACAATCAAATCAGCACGAAAACCCTCTTCTAACCTTACCTCCTCATAAACCACAGGAATAGGCACCTGCCTCACTACCCGCAATCCCCTCTTCCGTAACTCATATTCCATAGCCGCCTCATACACTGACTCCAACAACCCAGGTCCCAAAGTCGTATGCACCTTATAAGCAGCATCAACAATAGCTCCCGATATCTCATTCATAACTTTCTCTGCGCCTCTGCGTGACGGCAGTTGCTACAACGGGGGGAACCCCCGCAACGCACTGCCTCCTCTGCGTGAGACAATTATAACCCATGTATTATGGAACACCCACCGCCTCCATTGCCGCCTCCAATGCGATCGCTACATGGGTCCAATGAGTCCCCCCCTGGCAATACACCACATAAGGCTCCCGCAGAGGACCATCAGCCGAAAATTCCAGAGTACTCCCCTCAATAAATGTCCCCCCAGCCATGACTACTTGGCTCTCGTAACCAGGCATATCATCGGGAATGGGGTCTAGATAGGAACCAATGGGAGAATTGCGTTGGATGGCTTTACAGAAGGCAATTAGCTTTTCAGCAGAACCCAGTTTTATGGCTTGAATTACATCCCGTCGGGGTGCGAGGGGTGCAGGATTCACGGGATAGCCGAGTTTGTCAAATACGTAACCAGTCAGGTGAGTGCCTTTCATTGCCTCACCTACCATTTGCGGTGCTAAAAATAACCCTTGGAACAAGAGGCGGAGTTGGTCAAAGGTGGCTCCCCCGGCACTGCCAATCCCCGGTGCTGTCAGGCGACAGGCTGCGGCTTCTACTAAGTCAGCACGACCGGCGATGTAACCCCCGGCGGTAACAATTGTGCCACCAGGATTTTTGATTAAGGAACCCGCCATTAAGTCTGCACCAACTTGCGTAGGTTCACGGGTTTCGATGAATTCACCGTAACAATTATCGACAAAGCAAACGGTGTGGGGATTTTGCTGCTTGACTATTTGGATAATTTTGGCAATTTCAGCAATGGATAAACTCGATCGCCAAGAGTAACCACAAGAACGTTGAATTAAGACTAAACTAGTGTTATGCCTTACTGCTTGACTTAAAGCTTGCCAATCTATGTTTCCTTGTGGTGTAAGGTCTAATTGCCGATAACTGATGCCGAAATCTATAAGTGAACCTTGACCTTGCCCCCTTAAACCAATTACTTCTTCTAATGTGTCGTAGGGCGCACCTGCGACGGAAAGCATTTCATCACCAGGACGGAGAACGCCATATAAAGCACAGGCGATCGCATGGGTTCCAGAAACGAACTGTACCCTTACTGCTGCGGCTTCTGCACCCATTACTTCCGCAAAGACTTTATCTAAGGTTTCTCGCCCTAAATCATCATGACCATAACCGGATACTCCTGCAAAATGATGTGACCCTACATTATGATGTCGGAAGGCAGTTAACAATTTTTGAAGATTTTGCTTGACCTGAGCGTCAATACCAGAAAAAATCGGTAACAGTGCCTGTTCTGCTTGTTGCAGCTGTTCCAAGCTGTTCATGAGTTTCTCGTTTACAAAATAAATATTTGCGGATTTATGGCACGAAGCGCCTAGCTTCCCCAAGCGATCGCGCAGATTTGACTAAAAATTTCATAACTCAGGTTACTGCATGACAATTGCTACCTCAACCAAACGTTCAATTAATTGGGTAAATACCCTATTCTTTGCCGGTGTGCATATCGGAGCTATATTTGCCTTTTTCCCCAACTTTTTTAGCTGGAAGGCTGTGGGAGTGGCTCTACTTCTATATTGGGTTACAGGTGGCTTGGGTATCACCCTAGGGTTTCACCGTTTAGTAACACACCGTAGTTTTCAATCTCCCAAATGGCTGGAGTATTTGTTGGTGTTCTTCGGAACCCTTGCTTGTCAAGGTGGTCCTGTGGAATGGATCGGCACACACCGCATTCACCATTTACACTCAGACAAAGAAAATGACCCCCATGATTCTAATCAAGGTTTCTGGTGGAGCCACATGGGTTGGTTAATTTACCATAGACCTGATTTATCAGAACTCCCTCGGTTTACAAAAGATATTGCTGACGACCCAGTTTACCAGTTTTTAGAAAAATATATGATTTTTCTCCAGGTAGCTCTAGGAATAGGGTTATTACTGTGGGGTGGTTGGTCTTTTGTTTTTTGGGGTGTTTTTGCCCGCATTGTTTGGGTATGGCATTGCACTTGGTTAGTTAATAGTGCTACCCACAAATTTGGCTATCGGACCCATGAATCTGGGGATAAGTCAACTAACTGCTGGTGGGTTGCCATACTAGTATTTGGCGAAGGTTGGCATAATAATCACCACGCTTACCAGTATTCTGCCCGCCATGGTTTGGAATGGTGGGAAATAGACATGACTTGGATGACTATTCAACTACTGCAATTACTAGGTCTAGCCAAAAATATTAAGCTAGCTGAGAAGTAAGAGTATATATAAATTAGTCTGGTCATATTTGTAACCCAGTATTTGGAGTTTCCAGCCCCTGACACTGGGTTGCTCATACCTGCATATTTGTCGGGAGTATCCGTTTTTAACTATGGAGAATAAAAACGCCATTTAGATGTGCTACAGTGGCTTAGATTGATATAATCCGAGACGCTAGTATTCCGAAACTTTACTGAAATAAACTTGTCCAGTGACTGAATTGCGAGGTTCGCTTTTTTAGGTATTCATGACTACATCAATAATCAATAGCCAGAATCAAGCTCAAGAGGTTGGCAGTCCCAACTTCAAACTGCAAGATATTATCAAAAGCTTGCCCAAGGAATGTTTCGTGCAGAATCCCCTGAAGGCGGCGAGAAAAGTTGTCATCAGTGTATCAATGGTTGTTTTAGGCTATTTCAGTCTAGCGATCGCACCTTGGTATCTCTTGCCTTTAGCATGGATTTTTACCGGCACAGCCTTGACAGGCTTTTTTGTCATCGGTCATGATTGCGGTCATCGTTCGTTTGCGAAACGTCGCTGGGTAAATGATTTGGTGGGACATTTAATGTTTATGCCATTAGTTTATCCATTCCATTCTTGGCGTATTGGTCATAATCACCACCACACCCATACAAATAAATTTGATGAAGATAATGCTTGGCATCCAATTAGAATAGAGGTGTTCGAGAGGTGGAGTGAACCGGAGCAATGGAGGTATCAGAGATTCCTGCTTAACCGTCTTTGGTGGGTAGGTTCCATTGGACACTGGGCTGTTGTCCATTTTGATTGGCGAAAGTTCCGCAAACAAGACCAAGCTGATGTGAAATTGTCCGTAGCTGTGGTAGTTGCATTTGCTGCGATCGCATTTCCGACGCTCATAGCTACTGTGGGAATTTGGGGATGGGTTAAGTTCTGGTTCGTGCCCTGGTTAGTTTACCACTTTTGGATGAGTACTTTTACTTATGTACACCACACCGCACCCGATGTCCCTTTTAAGACTGCTGATAAGTGGAACCAAGCCATAGCACAGCTAAATGGAACTATCCACTGCAATTATCCCCGGTGGGTAGAAATCCTCTGTCACGACATTAATGTTCATGTTCCCCATCACATTTCTACTGCGATTCCTTCTTACAATTTGCGTTTAGCATATCGGAGTTTGCAAGAGAAATGGGGTAGTTATTTGCATCCAGAATGTCAGTTTTCTTGGTCATTGATGAAGAACTTGACAGACAAATGTCATTTATACAAAACTGGCGTTGGTTATTTGTCTTTTGATGAATATTATGCTGAGAGAAAAATAATGAGACCGGCTTCAACAGAACTAAATTAATCTGTCATCAAGCATTTCATTTTTGTTAGTATTATCTGAATGATTTCTGGCAATTTATTCCCAGAGAACTCTCAAAATTGCCAGAAAATATCTACCAAAATGTCAGTGCGATGATGCTTGTTTGCATAGGCACAAAATATAGTGTTTACTAGGTATTGCAATCAACTGAGAAGTGACTGAATTTCATTCATGATTGCAACAAGCATCCCTGTTAATTTCGTATCCAAAAACCCAGTACAAAACAACGTGCAATCTAACACCATAGAGTTATCCAATCAGCTTGACCGTAAATCTTCCCAGGAAGTAAGCACATTACCGTTTACATTAGGTGATATCAAAGCCGCAATTCCTCCGGAATGTTTTATCCCTAATGTCGGGAAATCCTTCTTTTTCTTTTTTCGGGATATCGCAACCATCGCTTTACTATATGCAGTTGCATATAAATTAGACTCTTGGTTATTCTTTCCCATTTTTTGGGCAATGCAAGGCACAATGTTTTGGGCTTTGTTTGTAGTCGGACATGACTGCGGACACCAATCATTTTCTCGCCACAAATGGTTGAATGACTTGATGGGACATATTTGTCATACGCCAATTCTTGTGCCTTACCACGGCTGGCGAATTAGCCATAGAACCCATCATAAGAATACTGGTCACTTGGATAATGATGAAAGTTGGTATCCAGTTTCGGAATCAGATTATCAGGCAATGCCTTGGATTCAAAAAATAGGGCGTTATTATCTATTTTTGTTTGCTTATCCCATATATTTGTTTAAGCGTTCTCCCAATAAAGAAGGTTCCCACTTTTCTCCTAGTAGTCCATTGTTTAAAAAATCAGAAAAATGGGATGTGATTACTAGTAGTGTCCTGTGGATTGCGATGGTAGGTTTGCTTGGTTTTCTTACCTATCAATGGGGTTGGATGTGGTTGCTGAAATACTACGCTGGTCCATACATTGTATTTGTCATGTGGTTGGATTTAGTTACTTTCTTGCATCATACAGAGTCAGATATTCCTTGGTATCGTGAGGGAGAGTGGACTTTTCTCAAGGGTGCATTGTCAACTATTGACCGTGACTATGGATTTATCAATCATATTCACCATGATATTGGCACCCATGTTGCTCACCACATATTTCTGAATATGCCCCACTACAATTTAAAGAAAGCAACTGAGGCGATTAAACCTCTTCTGGGTGAATATTTCCGTAAATCAGAAGAACCAATTTTAACTTCGATGTGGCGTTCTTGTATTGCTTGTCATTTTGTACCTGATACTGGCAATAAGGTTTATTACACTTCTCATCACAAGTAAGTAAAAAGCCAAAATATTAATTTTCTATTACCCAGTTGAAAAACTGGGTTTTTTTTGCTCTAATAAATCCTGAAAATATTATGTTAAAGTGGAGCGCGATTATAGCGGTTTTCGGTTGATGTAGAACACAAAGTTGATTCCTCATATTTAAGACAGGCTAGAATCCCATGCTACGAAACTGTATTCCATCCAAGTGAAAACCGCTATAGTTTTCCGCCACATTAGTTCATCAGGCTAGGCAACAGATCCCCGACTTCTGAATCAATATCTGCACATTATGGGGATTTCTAGGATAGAAGTCGGGGATCTAAATGCATTACTTATTTCTAGAGTTTATGGGTGAGCGTCATGACTAAAGAAACTGCTCGACATGCGATAGTTATTGGTGCAAGTATGGGTGGATTGCTTGCTGCCCGGTCTTTAGCTGATTATTATCAACAAGTCACTGTAATAGAACGGGATATTTTTCCCTTGCCGGGAGAAAATCGTTCAGGTGTGCCCCAAGGTCGCCATGCCCACGGTTTATTATTAAAAGGTCGAGAAGCGATCGAACAGTTTTTTCCTGGTATTACCCAAGAATTACAAAACCAAGGAGCAATTCTGGCACATTTGCAAGAAGCGCGTTTTTTTATCAATGGTGGATATTTGCACGACATTGATCACTATTTGACTGGGTTGTTGGTGAGTCGTCCTTTACTTGAAGCTCAGGTAAGACAGCGTTTGTTAGCTTTACCCAATGTGAGAGCGATTGAAAATTGCCATGTGTTGGGTTTAGTCACAACAAAGGATCATGCTTGTGTTACTGGAGTTAAATTTATCCCACGTCATCACAGCAGTGGGGAAGAAATCTTAAATGCCGATTTGGTGGTAGATGCTACTGGTAGGCATTCTAGAAGTCCTGCTTGGCTGATGAACCTCGGTTATCAAAAGCCAGAAGAAGAGCAAGTAGGTGTGGATATTAGTTATACTACCCGCGTCTATCGTCGCCAACCCGAACACCTCCAAGGAGACACGGCTATAGTTGTGTCAGGAGCGGCTCCTAACTGGCGTGTAGGAGTACTTATTGCTCAGGAGGGTGAAAATGGAGTATCTTCCCAGGAATCGCGCTGGATAGTCAGTATTGGCGGTTATATGGGCGATCGCGCACCTCTAGAGGAAGCAGGGTTTCTGGAGTTTGCCAAGTCTTTACCCACCCAGGATATTTATAATACAATTAAAAATGCCCAACCCCTATCAGAGCTAATTCCCTATAAGTTTCCCTCTAGCCTCCGTCGGCATTATGAAAAGTTGAGAAAATTCCCCGCAGGCTATTTAGTGTTTGGTGATGCTATTTGTAGCTTTAACCCTATTTATGCTCAAGGAATGACAGTTGCAGCTCTGGAAGCGATCGCTTTACAAAATTGCCTCAATCAAGGTACTGATAATTTAGCTAAACGCTTCTTCACAGCAGCCAGTAAGGTTGTGGATATTCCCTGGACTACTGCCGTATTTAGCGACTTACGGGTTCCCCAGGTGCAAGGCAAGCGTAGTTTGATGGTACGTTTGATGAATTGGTACACAAGCAAATTACAAACTGCGGCTCAACAAGATTTAGTATTAGCGATCGCTTTTTTGTCAGTCACTAATCTCATGGCTGCACCTACTAGGTTGATGCGTCCGGGAATTATTTTCAGGGTATTGTTAAGGAATCTTTTACCTGCAACAACTGCCCGGTTATTCAATACTATCAATGCAGCTACGGCTAGGACGTGTTTTCCAACCCAAAATTAGTATCAATTGTAGGTTGGGGAGCCACTCCGTTGCGGTGAAACACTTGCGGTGGACGGGTTCCCCGGCATAAGCAAAGTGTTGAACCCGGAGGGAGGTTCCCTCCGTTATAGTCAGTGGCGTTTGAGGAACAAAACCCAACAAATCGGACGAAGAATGTTGGGTTTGGTTTCGTTCCACCCAACCTACACGATAGTTTGAAAACTTAACCTCAAGGGTTTTCAGCCTATTTTCTTATAAAATATAAACCGAGTTTTTAGGTGTGAGAAAAGGAATTTCTGGATCTAGAGTTTCATGGGAACTTAGTGTAAAGCTTATGTAGCAATATACGTATGGTGATTGTGTGAGAGAGTTAGAAATAATTGCTAAAGCTAGTATGTTGGAAGACTTAGCCAATTTAGTTTTATATCTACCTCTTTAAGCGATCGCACATCCAAAATTTGTTGCCTTTTTGACTAGTTACTTCTTTAATAAAATTATTGTTGCCAAAGCTGAGGCATGACAGACAAAGTTTTAATTCTAGGTGGTAGGGGACGGATTGGCAGTAGTGTAGTTCGGGATATTGCCACCCACACCCAGGCAGAAATTATTGTCACTGGACGCACACCACACCCACAAACCGGCGATGAGCGTATACAATATCTAGCTTTGGACTTAGCAGACACAGAAAAGTTACGAAGAGCGATAGCATCTGCTAATCTTGTTATTCATTGTGCCGGACCATTTGATTACCGCACCACTAATGTATTACAACTCTGTATTGAGCATGGTATAAATTATGTAGATGTCTGCGACCAACGTTCCTATATCAGCAATGCCTTACAATACCATCAAAAAGCTATTGATGCAGGAGTAACAGCTATTATTTGTACTGGAATATTTCCTGGTATTTCTAACAGCATGGCACGGCAGTGTATAGAACAATTTGATACAGCAGAAACTGTTAATTTGAGTTATATTGTCGCTGGTTCTGGCGGTGCTGGGGTGACGGTAATGCGAACAACTTTTTTGGGTTTGCAAGATGCTTTCACAGCCTGGATAGATGGTAAATGGCAGTTAATTAAACCATATACAGCCAGGGAAAATATTACTTTTCCTCCTCCCTATGGACGTTGTGGAGTCTATTGGTATGATGTCCCAGAAACCTTTACCCTACCTCGAACTTTCCCAAACCTCAAAAATGTAATCACTAAATTTGGCTCAGTCCCCGATATTTATAATCACCTGACTTGGATAACTGCCAATGTATTTCCCAAGTCATGGATACGCAATCCTCAAATGATAGAATTTTTATCTTATGTTAGCCACTTCATGACGGATATTACTGATAGATTCAGCGGTATTGGTATAGCTATGGGTGCAGAAGTTACGGGACTAAAAGATGGGCACAAAGCCATTTATAGTTCTAGCTTAGTCCATGAGAATACCGCAGTTGCTGCTGGTTGTGGAACTGGTAGCATTGCCCAATTCATACTTGAGGGTAAACTCACACAACCGGGCGTTGCACCTGTAGAAGCGGTATTGACAACAGACTTGTTTGTACAAGCTATGGAGAGTCGGGGAATAACTCTGCAACAAGGATGGCATCAAGGGAGTTGAGCCAATAATTCATAATTCGTAATTCATAATTCATAATTCATGAATTACGAACAGGACTACAATAGACATCTGGTGGAAAAGAATGTAGAAACGTTGCATTGCAACGTTTCTACTAGGTTCAAACATTTTTGCAGCGTCACATAACGGAATGCTAAACAGAAAATCTACACCGCACTTTGCCTCCCCTACAGAAAAAATATGCCAGTTGCGTAAGTCCTAACGAATTATAAATTATACCAATTCAAATAATGTTTGCGACACATCCATTCTTCGTAAGGGCACGGCATCCACAATCTTTTGGTGTATAAAATTATAACTCTGGTGCCGTGCCCCTACCCATCTACACATCTATTAATTTGTCCCATTCTTTTTTAAAAATGGTATTACGAATTGCACGAAGCACTTGACAATAGAAAAACGAAATCTATCCTAGGATTGATGACAAAAATAGGAATATTTTATCTAATTTGGCTAGTAGTAATATTTTTCCAGTGGCGTGCCCAATCGATCGCAGTGTATTAGCACAACAAAATTTCCATTAATATTTATAACTTACCTGGTTCAACAGCATTTTTTTTAATGATATTAACACTAATATTCTGTTAGGCGATCGCGCCCTCGGCGGCTCATAAAGGAGCATCGCCGTAAGGTGGGTACTTTGCACCATCGCGCATCGGTTATGTAGGTACAAAACCCAAAAATTCCTGGTAATTAAAACAGAAGGAGGTTCGGTGATGCGAACTGCAATCAAACGGATAATTTGGTTTTGTCTGGGTTTGCTGCTATTAACAGGATTATTTACGATTCAACCAGTTTGGTCAATGGAAAACCGGTCTGGGGAGCAGGTTGTCATTAGTGCCAATGAAGTCATTAATGAGGATTTGTATGTATCTGGCGATACGATTACCATTGATGGCACAGTTAAAGGGGATTTAATTGCTGCCGGTAGGCAAATTACTATCAATGGCACAGTTGAACAAGATTTAATCGCAGCCGGTCAAGCTGTGATAATTAACGGTAAGGTAAATGATGATGTGCGGATTGCTGGTCAAGTATTACAGTTAGGCTCAAAGGCACAAATCACCGATGATTTGGTTGCTGCTGGTTACAGCCTGGAAACTAAGGCTGGTAGTAATGTGGGTGGTGATTTAAGTTTTGGTGGAGCGCAAGCATTATTAGCGGGAAATGTGAAGCAAAACATCCTCGCTGCCATGAGTAGTTTAGAATTGCGTGGGCAGGTGGACGGGAATGTTAAGCTGAGGGTAGGTGGAGAGAAGGGTGAACCAAAACCATTGGTTCTGCCTTTTTTACCCCCTCCACCCATCTCAGCACCCCAACTACGTTCTGGAATTACCATCGCAGACTCAGCGCAAATTGGTGGGGAACTACGCTACGAATCAACTACTGATCCAATTATTAGTCCTTCGGCAAAAGTTGAACGCCAGATTAGAGAAAGTATACAAGAAGCATGGGAAAAACCCAGTCCAACTGCAATGGCGTTACATTTCTTACAGCGTTGGCTGACACTATTAATAGTAGGATGGGTTTTGCTGTGGGCTGTACCTAATTGGACTCAGAGCATGGCAAATACAGTCAAGTCTCGACCTCTACCTAGTTTAGGCTGGGGAGTGGTAACTTGGTTAGGGGTGGTAGTCGCAATTAGTGCGATCGCCATTGTTACTATCTTTCTCAGTATGCTCCTGGGAGTAACCATAACTGGCTTGGTTCCACTTGCCCTGGGGATTGGTTTTCTCGCTAATTCTGCTATATTTATTGGCTTTTTGTTATACATCGGTTACATTCCCCAGGTGGTGGTCAGTTTCCTGGGTGGTAAGTTGCTATTGCAGAAGATGCAACCCAACTGGACTGAGGGTAAAATGCCTCCCTTAGTAGTGGGTTTGGTCATCTTCATCCTGCTTTCAGCCATACCTGTTCTGGGTTTGTTAGTAAATTTAGTTACCATTTTGTTGGGTTTAGGGGCACTATGGCTCTGGGGACGAACTATACTCAAACCAACGAGCGATCGCCCTCTGGCAACGGTATAATATTTAATTAGAGGCTCAGACATATACTCAAAGCCTTCGTCGCGGATGTGAGCGATCCCCGACTTCTCCAAGAAGTCGGGGATCTGTTACCCCTCACCAAGTAAAGAAGTTTATCTTACATATTTCTGAGGTTAAAAGACTTCTGTTAAAATCCAAGAGTATAAAAATTAAGACTTAAAACTCAATAAAGTCGAAATTTTTAAGATTCAAGTATTACTAATTATGGATTTTAGTTTAGACCAAGCAATTGCGGTTGCTAATCAAGTATTACTGTCTAAGTTTAATAGAAACTTAACAGATATTGAAATTATTGTTTTAAAGGGGGCTTGGCATAGAGATGATTATGACCAAATAGCCGCACAAAATCAATATGCCACTTCTTATATCAGTCAAGATGTGGCTCCCAAACTTTGGAAATCACTGAGCGATGCCTTAGATGAAAAAGTTAAAAAGAGCAATTTTAAAGAAGCTTTAAAAAGATATTGGTCAAGGGAAAAAAATCGCGATGTTCCGAAGGATCTGCCTTACGGTGTTCGCCAAACATCAAACCAAAGTGATATCAAACAGAATCAAACTACAGAAAATAAACAAAAACAACTCAACAATTCTGCCACTGTTTTGTATATAGATAGACCCCCAATAGAATCTATTTGTTATGAAACAATCTTGCAACCGGGTTCTTTAATTAGGATTAAGGCTCCTAGTTTAATGGGTAAAACCTATTTAATTAATAGAATTTTGCAACGGGTAGCGAAAGAAAATTATCGCACCTCTAGTTTAAGCTTGAAGTTAGCAGATAGAAGTACCCACTTAACGAACCTGAATAAATTTTTGCGTTGGCTGTGTATTAATGTTAGTAAGGATTTAGAATTACCCAGTGAATTGGATGAATACTGGGATGAAGAAGGAATGGGAGCTAAGGTGAGTTGTACCACCTATTTTGAAGAATACTTATTAATACAAGCAAATACTCCTCTGGTTTTATGCTTAGATGATGTGGATATATTGTTTCCCTATCCAGAAATTTATGAAGACTTTTTTGGTTTGTTACGTTCCTGGTATGAAAAAGCCAGGAGTCGTAAAATTTGGCAAAGACTGCGGTTAGTTATTGTCCACTCCACAGATGTTTACATCCGCCTCAATATTAATCAATCTCCATTTAATGTCGGCTTACCAATCGAATTATCTGAATTTACTACGGAGCAGGTAGAAAAATTTGCCCAACAGTATCAACTGAGTGTAGATAGAACCTTCATTGAATCTCTGATGGATTTACTCGGAGGACATCCTTATTTATTAGAACAGGCTTTTGCTTATCTGAAAAATCATCCCCAGATTAGTCTAGAACAATTTTTATCATCAGCGATCGCAGATACGGGAATTTACGGGCACCATCTGCGAGAACATTGGCTAAATATACAACAAAATCCAGAACTAGCGGCAGCCTTCCAACAAGTTGTTAACTCTCCTACTCCAGTACAATTACCGCCCATGTTAGCTTATCAATTACATAGTATGGGTTCGATCAAATTTTCGGGAAATTTAGCAGAACCTCGCTGTCAGTTATATCGTCAGTACTTCCAGCAATATTTAACAAAATCAGGGAAGTAGCAATCAGAAATCTCTTCAGAAATTAAGTTACTTAACATTCCCAAGCTGCTCCTTTACATATTTTGTTATCCCTTGTAGTCTCCTCATTTCCTATGAGTTTTGTAACATCTAAGTAAGTAGCACCACCTGTATAAGATATGGGATTTTCTAATTCAACTGTTCTACCACCAGCAGTAGCAGATTTATTCAGGAGTCTGTGTAAAACACTGTGGGGATTAGTTCCTTTCTTCAAGGTGACTAAAACTCCATTTTTCAAACAAGAACCTTTTCTGTAACTAGCAACGCATAATACTGGTTGATTATTGAGAATACCGGCTCGAATATATCTTAGAGTACCGTTATCATAAAAATAATTAAATCGCCTAGTAACCGTTCCACAGCGTTTTCCCGGAGTCCAGCGATCGCCAAAACCATGTTTCCATTGTATGATTGGTATATTACCCCTGGATGTAGTCACAAAGGTGGATGGTATACCTTTACTAATACTACAGAAAAATTTAGCCGTTTGGCCATAACTAGGTTGATTAAAAGTGGCAGTTGTAGCTAATGTCACTGCCATCATACTCAGGATTTGGGCTGACAGTTTGATTTTCATAGCATTACTTTGCGGTGTTACCATGCCTCGTTGTTTAAGGACTAGGCAAATAATATTTAACATATAACATACAACGAGGTAGTTTTACTTTAATTAACTTAAAACACCCGACAGATTGCTTATTTGCAAGTGTTTTATTTTCCATACTCAAATAGTATTTGATATTTTTAATCAAATTTTGGGGAAAATTCAGTATTTCCAAATTCAGTTAAATTCAGGATAATTGAGTCGAGTCTCCGTCATCCAATTTTAGATTTTAGATTTTGGATTGGTAACTGAGCTTGTCGAAGTTTGGATTGACGAGAGAACCCGCGACGACGACAGTTGCTCTGGGTAGCGCGAGTCGTGGCCCCATGTCTAAAACCCGGAGGCTTGAAACAATGACAGAACTGTTTGTTTTTCTCCACGGATAAATCCACACGGCTTGTATCCAGTTTCTTTTCCGGTCAGGAATAATCGAGCAAATGTAATAAATAATACCCATGTAATACTCTTGACAAATTTCTACATAAATTAACTTAGCCTAGTTGTTAAAAAACCAGGCTAAGTCTATCAACACATAGCACACACTATACGAGTAATTTTAGCTTTACAGTTTAATTTTACCTTTTAGGAGAGTATTTTTGCTGCATTCGTTTAGCAATATTAATCACAATTATTTTGCCTTCAGAACGCACGCCACCATCAAATTTATTGGCGAGTATTGTGTTGATTTTATCTATACCATAAGTGTTGATTCCTGCTAAGTTTAGTCCGCTAGTAACAGCACCTACAGCTTCACTCCATCCCCTGTCTTTGTATTTGTAATTAATTTTTGTAATTTTCCCCTTACACAAAGTAATGTCGTAATCAACTACATCATCCCTGACAAACCTGAGATAATGGGTAAATCTTCCTTTACCGACATAACATCTACCTCGCCGCCGAACTTTAATGTCATTCTTATTTTGGAAATTCCACTTGTGTTTAATTACGCGATACTTTTCTTTTTGAGCTTTAGTAAAGACAAAATTTACAGCCCTGTTAAGTCTAGACCTCTGTTGTGGTGTTATACCAGCGGCAGAAGCAGAAGGCATTGCGCTGAAATTTAAACCAGCAGTGAGTAAACTTACACCTAATAATGCTAAAGGTTTAGTTTTCATGATTTTATCCTTAGATTTGTTGTGTATTTGTACAATCTAATCTACTTCAAACACCGGGGCTATTTGTTGTTTTTGGGTGTTTGTTTTGTTCGATATTCACATAGTATTTGATATTGGAAATGAAGTGTTTAGTTAAATTTAGTCTTTCCCAGATAAATTGAATTCAGTTAAATTCAGGATTACTCGGTTAATTCAGGATGATTGAGTCAAGGGGAATTTAGAATTATTACCTCTCACGCCACTCCCCTCAAGTCGGTAATGTCAATGCTAATATCAACGATTTATCGTAGAAACCAGGTTTCTTTGCGTAAGAGCTATTATAGTTAAGTTTTATTCACATCTTGCACCACAAGATTACCCTCGAAAATTAGAGCCTAAAACCCTTGATTTAGCCTAACCCACCTACTGCCCACCTTACTCTCCCACTCGAAGGTGCAAGATATGTGTTTACGTTCTATTATTTCCATATAATGACTGCATTTTCTTAGCAATATAGCCAACAATCATTCTGGCCTCAGAAGGCACACTATCATCAAAATTAGGAGTTGCACCTTGATTCCATCCTAGATTTTTGTATTTATATTTAATAGTTACAATCTTCCCATTACATAGAACGATGCTATATAAAGCTTGATCATCTCTTACAAATCTTTGAAAACGGGTAAATTTTCCTTGACCGATATAACATTTACCTTTGCGCTTGACTTTAATATCATTCTTGTTCTGAAAATTCCACTTGTATTTAATCACAAGGAAATTACTCTTTTCAGCTGAAGTAAATACTAAGTTTGCAGCTGTTTTGAGTCTGGCTTTCTGTTGTGGTGTTACACCAGTGGCAGAAGCAGAAGGCATTGCGCTGAAATTTAAACCAGCAGTGAGTAAACTTACACTTAATAATACTAAAGGTTTCGTTTTCATAATTTTTTCCTTAGTTATGTTGTGTATTTGTATAATCTAATCGACTTCAAACACCGGGACTATTTGTTGCTTCTGGATGTTTATTTTGTTTGATGTTCACATAGTATTTAAAATATGGAATTAAATGTTTAGTGAAATTCAGTCTTTGCCAGATAAATTGAATTCAGTTTAATTCAGGATTACTCGGTTAATTCAGGATAATTGAGTCAAGGTAAATTTGGGGGTTTGATACGGGTGCATCCCAGTTTTTATTCTTCAATGAAACAATAAAACTTCAAGTGTCATTGCGAGGAGGAACGACGAAGCATAAGTCCTTCGGACACGCTACGCGAACGCAATGGTTGGGATTGCTTTGTTCCATGTCCTTCGGACACGCTACGCGAACGCAATGACGGAAGATTATTAGATTTTGCAAAAGTGGGATGCTCCCGTTTGATACCCATTAATGTTTGGTAAAATTAATTTATGGAATGGCGTTGCTGAATGGAAGTATGATTTTGCATTTTTCGATAGATTGAACAACGATTCTTTGCGTCTTTGCGTCTACCCTTCACCGAAGCCGTACTCCGTGCGTAAGACTGCGTGAGATAAATTCATACCTGAATTCAGCAATACCAATTTATGGAATAACTTTGATAGCCTAATAACATAAACAAGAATATTGACAACTGGCTAAAAATAGTTGTAAATCTGATTCTACGAACCCATATGATTTCTAAATCATGTATAAAAAATATTGTCGAGACATAGCATTGCTACTTCTGAAACTGTGGGTTGTATATTCACGAGAGCATATATGATTGCTATAGCTGTCAAAATCAATTGATGAATCCTCAAATCAACTCCCATTACCAATATCAAGCCGGAGGAAGCCTACCCCCTGAAGCTCCTACTTATGTGGTGCGTCAAGCAGATTGGGAATTATACGAGGCTTTGTTAGGGGGAGAATATTGTTATGTCCTCAATTCCCGACAAATGGGTAAGTCAAGCTTGCGAATTCGGACGATGTGTAAGCTACAGGCTAAAGGTATTGCTTGTGCAGAAATTGAATTAACTGGAATTGGTAGTCAAGAAATTACGGCGCAACAATGGTATGGGGGTATTATTCAGGAGTTAATTAGTGGTTTTGAGTTGGAAATAAATCGTCGTCACTGGTTGCGGGAAAGGGATGATTTGTCTCCAGTGCAAAAATTGGGAGAGTTTATTGAAACTGTATTATTACAACAAATTAGTCAAAAAATTGTTATTTTTATCGATGAAATTGACAGCGTTCTCAGTTTAAGTTTTCCCACCGATGAATTTTTTGCTTTGATCCGCAATTGCTATGAAAAACGAGCTAGTAAACCGGAGTACAGCAGACTTACCTTTGCTCTTTTGGGAGTTGCTACCCCCTCAGATTTGATTGCAGATGAACGCGCTACCCCTTTTAATATTGGTCGAGCAATTGAACTCAAAGGCTTTCAAGTAGAAGAAAGTGGAGTTTTAATGGGGGGATTAGTGGGAAAAGTTAGCAATCCTCAAGCAATGTTAACAGAGGTATTGCAATGGACTGGAGGACAACCTTTCTTAACCCAAAAACTTTGTCGGTTGATTGTTCGGGAATCTGAATTGCAAACATCTCCATCGGTGAAGCAGTTAGTCCACCAATGTGTTATTGATAACTGGGAATCCCAGGATGAACCAGAACATTTACGGACAATTAGCGATCGCATCCTCAGAAATGCTCGTTCTAGTGAACGGTTACTGAAACTATATCAACAAATTCTCCGCAGAGGTAAAATTACCGCCAATAATTGTCACGAGCATCTAGAGTTACGGCTGTCGGGATTAGTAACTCTGTATCGGGGAAGTTTAGTTGTCAAAAACAAAATTTATGCATCTATTTTTAATTTAAATTGGGTTAAGCAACAGTTAAAACCAGTAGATGAAAATATTGTTGCAATTCCTATTTGGAGTGGAATTGTCGCAAGTATAGTTGCAACTACTTTAGTGATTGGTATTCGCTCCCTCGGTTTATTGCAGCCATGGGAACTCCAAGCTTTTGACCATTTAATGGGACAAAGGCCACAAGAACAACCAGATAAAAGACTATTATTAGTAACTATTACAGAAGCAGATGTCCGTTCTCAACCTGTAAAAGAAAGAGGTGCAGCTTCCTTATCCGAGGGTTCCCTAAGTCAACTGCTGACAAAATTAGAAAATCATGGAGCGAGAGCCATTGGTTTGGATATCTACCGGGAACAGCCTGTATCACAAGCATACCAAGCTTTAAGGGAAAAAATGCAAACAAGCGATCGCTTTTTTGCTATTTGTCTTTACGGAAAACCAGGTGTTTCACCCCCATCAGAAATTACTCCCGAACGCCAGGGATTTAATAATGTTTTATTAGATAAAGATAGGGTTATTCGCCGTCATTTATTAGCCATAGACTCCCCATCACCTTGTAAAAACGATTATGCTTTTAGTTGGCAGTTAGCAACCTATTATTTAGCCAAACAGGGTATTGAAGTTGAGTTTACCCCTGACGATTATTTAAAGTTAGGAAACATAGTATTTCAGACCATAGAAAAAAATACTGGTGGATACCATAATATTAATGCTACTGGACACCAAATTTTATTGAATTACCGCGCATCTGATACAGTTGCAGATACAGTGTCTCTACAACAGGTACTGAGTAATCAGTTGAACCCGGAATCTATCAAGAATCGTATTGTTCTAATTGGTACAACTGCACCTAGTTTTAACGATCATCTTTGGCTCACCCCCTACAGTGGAAATAATTGGTCTGTAAAAACTATGACAGGGGTAGAAGTTCAAGCCCATATGGTTAGTCAAATCCTCAGCGCAGTATTGGATAATCGACCTTTGTTGTGGACTTTACCAGAATTAGGGGAGAATATCTGGATTTTTGCTTGGTCCTTCGTAGCTGGTGTGCTGGCTTGGTGGGTGCGATACTTCCCAGGAGTATTATTATTTAATATCATAATTAGTGGAGCGATCGCATTAGGTTTTCTATATGGTGCCTGTTGGGTAATATTAGTAGTAAAGGCTGGATGGATACCTCTAATTCCCTCAGCTTTAGCATTCAGTATTAATTCTGGCATCTTAGTTGTTTATGTCACATTTGTTAAGCAGTGAAAATCTAAGTAGTAGATTGGAAAAAATTGATCGGGAATTGCTAATTAGGGATTTGTAGTTATCTTATCAGTACAAGTTTTCATAAAGGTTTTTGCTATGTCTTGATGGATGAAAAAGCAAAAATGCTTGGGAGGAAGAACATAAATGCTGTTATATACAAACAAATTACTACCATTCCCGATTCAAAAACTATGCTTCCTACTTTTAGCTATTGGCAGCCTATTGAACTATCCTCAGTTTGTTTTAGCAGAATCAAACAATTCTGTTAATAGCAGTTCCGCAGGGATCAAAATTAAGTTTATTCCCTCCAAGAAAAAGCCTTCTCGTCCTCCTAGAAGGGGAACTCCACCAGCAAACGAGGGAACAGGGAGCCGGGGTGATTGCCTTTATAAAGCCAACAAACCTCCATTGACTCGTTTAGTAGGGGGTAATAACTTACAATTAACAGTAGATAAATATCCTCAGTTATGGATATACAGTCCTTACGCACAAAAAGAAGCACCCAAAGCAGTATTTTCATTGCAAAATGGAGATGATGAAGTTTATCAGGCTCGTTTCCAACTACCTGAAAAACCTGGCATTTTTAGTATTAGTCTACCGCCTACAACCCAATCATTAGAAATTGGCAAACGATATCGTTGGTATATTGATATCAATTGTCCTCGTAAAGGAACAGCAAATGATTTATCAAAACCTGCTTCATTAACGGGGGTAGTCAAAAGGGTAAAGCCATCTTTTCAACTACAAAATGATTTAGCAACAGCAAAAACAGCCTTAGAACGGATTAAAATTTATGCCGAACGAGGTATATGGTTAAATACCATGAAGGAGTTGGCACAATTGAGAATCAAAGAACCTCAAAATCCTCATTTCCAAACAATATGGGTTGAACTGTTAAGTCAAAAGCAAGTTGGTTTAGCAAAAATAGTCAAAGAACCGATTGTGGGGGATGTTATTTTAAGCGTTAATTGATTATCTGATGTTGGGTAAACATGAGTCAAATGCTTCACCTTTTGCTCTTAATTTTAACTCCTAACACCGAACTCCTAACACCGAACTCAGGTTACGCCTATGTAATTGAGAATCAAAACCCGATCTCACAAAATCGCGTTGCTCCCCAATCGGCTGGTGGGCGCAAGCCGCAGTGCCCCTACAGAAGAATGGAAAATGTTTCTTCCCTACCAACTATCAACTATCAACTATAGGATTACTATTTGATTTTTGTTGGCGTAGCCTGCGCTTGCGCTTAAAACACGTAGGGTGTGTTACCCCTGAGAGTACGGCACCATCCGCTAATATGGCTCGGTGCGTTAGCTTTTAGCATAACGCACGGCATTGCTGAATCAGAGTATGAATTTACATTTTCGATAAGATTAAACAACGATTCTTTGCGCCTTTGCGTCTTTGCGTGAGCTAATTCATACTTCAATTATGCAATGCCTAACGCACCCTTGTATATTAATAGAAGTAGAGATGTAGCAATGCGATTATTAACCTTCAGACATATTCACCTCAACAACATTTTTTGCAAAGCTCTGGTAAGCACCACCAATCTGTTTTGCCATTGAGCCAGGGAAAACATGAAAATCCCCATTTTCCAGTGCTTTTATAATGCCTTCGGCAACCAATGTCGGAGGCTCTGCAATTTCAGTTAGCCCTGCTTCATCACCCATATCTGTGGCAATCGGTCCAGGATGAACGCTCAACACAGTCGTGCCCTGGTCGTTCAGTAATTCCCGCAATGCCTGGGTAACAGAATATGCTGCGGCTTTGGAAGCAGAGTAGGTGGCAAAATTGGAGAATGTCTTCATGGAAACGACAGAGTTAAGTTGGGCAAAAACCCCACCCCCGTTGGCTTTGAGTAGTGGCGCAAACACCTGAGCCATATGAATTAGACCATACAGGTTGATATTAATCTCAAATTCCAAAGATGCGATCGCATTTTCATCCAAAGGTGTAGTACCTTTAAATGCCCCAGCGTTGTTAACGACTACCTGCACATCTTTGGCAGTTTGAGCGGCAGCAGCAATTGATTGGGGATTAGCTAAATCAATCTGAATTGGAACTACCTTGTCACCATATTTTTCCACCAGTGGAGAAGCACTTTCAAGCTTACGAACTGCGGCATACACTTTCGCAGCACCGCGTTCGATAAATGTCTCAACCAGCACCTTGCCGATACCACGATTTGCACCTGTAACTAGAATGGTTTTGTTGTTGATGTCGTAAGCCATTGGAATTTCTCCTGATTTTTTGTAAGTAAAAAACTTTGAACAATCGGTCTAAATTAAGGCAAAAAAAATTAGCTATTCTCTAGAAGAGAAATTGTGGCTTCTAATGCCCCTTCTAAGGTAGTATCGTTATCCATTACGCGACCGAGCAATGCCATACCCTGAGTTGTACAGAGCAACAAACGAGCTAGATTTCGTGGATTTGCTGATGGACTCAGTTCTCCTGCTGCTTGGGCGCGTTTTAGGGTTGCCGTAAAGGTATCTTCCAGTTGCTGTAAATAAACTCGCATGATAGAAGCGATCGCTTCATCATCTGTATTAAAATCGGCAATATTAGTGCCGAGCATACAGCCACAACTTCCGGGTTGACTGTGCATCTGTTGCCATTCCCCCAGCAAATTTTTCAGATTTGCCAAAGGAGAGCCATCAGCACTCAGCCTCGCGCGTATATCACGAATAGTGGTGCGAGCATAGTAATCCAGTGCTTTGAGAAAAAGCGACTCCTTGTTACCAAAGGTGTCATACAAGCTTTTTTTGCCAATCCCCATATTTTTAAGCAATTGTGAAAGGCTAGCGGCTTGGTAGCCATGCGCCCAAAACACCTCCATCGCCTTGCTTAAGGCTACTTCTGTGTCAAATTGCTTGTCGGGACCGCGAGTCATTGCTTTTTCTGTTTACTGTTCAACCATAATCTAAAGCTAACACAACTTAAACCGATTAGTCAAGGTTATTTTTGAGAAATCATCCCGCATCTGTAACAAGACTTGTTCCTTGACTCTGGCAAGGAACACAGGGCTGGAGGCTCTGCCTCCAAATCGAGGCAGAGTCGAGCGTCACACGTACCAAGGCAGAGCCTTGGCACGAGAGTAATTGATATAATGTCCGGTTAATTACCCATAATATTTTGCTGCGGTTAAATTTGATGTAATGCAGTCGCCACAAAGTTTTTGAGATTGCTTTCCTACGGTCGCAATGACGGTTGTTTAAGTGGACATGATATGACACATATGTAGGGGATATGTAGGGGCGCAATGCTTGCGCCCAAATCCATGATTTGTATCACCAATAAAGTGAAACGGTATAACGCCTGAAAATATTACTGTGAAATGATTACAGAAATAAAATTGCGTTGTTACCCGAAAATCGCCAAAAGGTAAAAAGAAGAAGGACAGAGGGCAAAAGAACTAAAATATAAAGGGCTACTTAAAATTCTTCTAAACGACATCGCACACTACGCGAAAACCGTTGCGGTTGTAGGTGTCTTTGGGGCGGTCATTGATGCGGTTGGCAGAGCGGCAATATTCAGGAATGCTGGTCCACGAACCACCCCGCAGCATACGATGACGATTATTACCACCAGTCCACGCGCTACCATCTGTGGGCGCATTATTATAGTTCTCATGCAGGGTATCTTGGCACCATTCCCAAACATTCCCGTGCATATCATATAAGCCAAAGGCATTAGGTGGGAATTGTCCTACATCTGTAGTTTTTTTACCTAATTTATCGAATTCTTTCTGATCATAATTAGCTAAATCAATTGTGATTTTCTCACCAAAATAGAAGGGTGTATTGGTATCAGCGCGACAGGCGTATTCCCATTCTGCTTCACTGGGGAGACGATAGGATCTGTTGGTATATTTAGAGAGGCGTGAGCAAAATTCAACCGCATCATACCAGGAGATCATCTCTACAGGGCGGTTATCTCCTTTGAAATCTGATGGATCTGGTTTTAGGTCATGGTTAACTCTGTCTAATGCAGCTACCGCTTTCCACTGTGCTTGGGTGACTTGGTATTTACCAATGTAGAATGGTTTTACTGTGACTTTGCGTTGTGGTCTTTCTCTTGTAAAGAGTTTCCGGTTGACTTTTTTAACAAGCCTTTCTATTTCTTCATCTTCTGTACCCATCATGAAAGTGCCACCAGGAATAGAGACTATGTCCAAGGTTACACCATTACCCAAGTCTTCTTTAACGTATTTCGCTTCCCGGTTGTAACGGTTGGTGATGGTTCCTCGTGCATCTACGGTGACGGTTTCAAAGTTAAATGTCGATAGGTAAATTTTGGGACTGACATAATAAATAATCTTAGGGGCTACCCCTGCTGTCATCAAGCTAGCACCTCCCAAGCCAGCCAACTTCAAAAGCTTTCTTCGGTCTATTTTTTCTTGCGTTTTCGTTGTATTTTGAGGTTCGATTACTTCTGGCTTTTCTTGTCTTAAACTTATTTCCTCTTCTCTTAAACTTATTTCCTCTTTGCGGGTTTTAATTTTTTGCTTTATTTTTTCAATCTCATTTTCGTACTTCCGCTTTGAAAGTAGATAACCTTCATAACGACACTCATCTTCTAACTGCTTCAATAAATTGTAGTCTTTCTGAAGCTCTTCTTGGAGGTGTTTCAGCAAATCATCCATAACTTATACCAATTTGAAAAAAGAATACAACACATTATTTATTGGTAGGGGCAGGGTTCTTAACTGCACACCACTCGAAAACCGTAGAGGGAGTTTTTGATGTCCTTGGGATCGCAGAGAGAGTTGTTGCTGACTTTGGAGTATTTGCTGATGCGGCTGGCAGAGCGGCAGAGTCCAGGGAAGGAGTTCCACGAACCACCGCGCAGCATTCGGGAACTATCATCATTACCAATCCATGCACTGCCGTCTGTGGGCGCATTATTATAGTTATCATGCCGGGTATCTTGGCACCATTCCCAAACGTTCCCATGCATATCGTATAAGCCAAAAGCGTTGGGTGGGAATTTTCCTACTGGGGTGGTTCCTCCCTGAGATTTTCCTTTGCGTTCATTTGCAAAGGTGCTGCTGCTGGCAGCATAATTTGCTAACTTGTCAGTAATAGTTTCGCCAAAATGAAAGGGTGTATTAGTACCAGCGCGACAGGCATATTCCCACTCTGCTTCACTGGGGAGGCGGTAGGATCTGTTGGTATATTTAGAGAGGCGTGAGCAAAATTCAACCGCATCATCCCAGGAAATAATCTCTACAGGGCGGTTATCTCCTTTGAAACATGATGGATTTGGGTTTAGGTCACGGTTAACTCTGTCGAATGCAGCTACCGCTCTCCACTGTGCTTGGGTAACTTGATATTTACCAATGTAAAATGGTTGTAATTTGACTTGGTGTTGTGGTCTTTCTCTTCTAAACCAGTCTTTTGCATCAGATTTGTAAACACTTTGAAATTTTTGAATAAGCCTTTCTATTTCTTCATCTTCTGTACCCATCATGAAAGTGCCACCACGAATATAGACCATTTCCAGGGTTACACCATTACCCAAGTCTTCTTTCAAGAATTTCGCTTCCCGGTTGTAACGGTTGGTGATGTTTCCTCGCGCATCTACGGTGACGGTTTCAAAGTTAAATGTCGGTAGCCAAATTTTGGGACTGAGATAACAAATAATCTTATGGGCTACCCCTGCTGTCACCAAGCCTGTACCTCCCAAGCCAGTCAACTTCAAAAGCTTTCTTCGGTATATTTTTTCTTGTGTTTTCGTTGTATTTTGAGGTTCGATTACTTCTGGCTTTTCTTGTCTTAAACTTATTTCCTCTTGTTTTAAACTTATTTCCTCTTTGCGGGTTTGAATTTCTTGCTTTTTTGTTTCAATATCATTCTCGTACTTCCGCTTTAAAATTGGGTCACGTTCATAACGACACGCATCTTCTAACTGCTTCAATAAATTGAAGTCTTCCTGAAGCTGTTCTTCGAGGTGTTTAAGCAAATCATCCATAACTTATACCAATTTTAAAAAAGAATACAACACATGATTTATTGGTAGGGGGCGGGGTTAAGGTGGGATTAGAAGTAGATATGTCGCAAATATTTGTTGATTTGGTATTATTTCCTCCGTAACTTCGCTATTAAATCCTCCCAAGCAGACTTGATGTTTAACCCACTTCCTAACTCTAATTCCCCTTCGTACTCTACAAGCATCGGTATAATTGGTAGAGTCACTTTTATTTTATGTCTAGCATCGAATTGGGGGTCTTTTATAATCTCAACAGCGGCTGTTTGACTGGGAGTTTCAGAAGGAATTTTCTCTTCTAATACTGCCAACATCTGCTGCATCTGTGATTCTGATACTTGGTTGTTTTCTACTGCATCTAACAACTGTTGTGTCAGAACTAATTGATTTTGATTTAATTGCTGGGCAATAGCACCAATTATGGTTCGTTCTGAGTCATCATAACGGTTTAACAGGGCTAGACGCATATCATTAATGTCTGCATAAATAGCAACCTGACCATTAAGTAAAACGTTTATTTTGTGATCCATCTGCTGCAATTGCTTCTCAACATGAAGCAGTTGTATTTGAGCAGATGGTTCCACTGCTAATTCCTGTTTTAGTTCAGCATACTCTTCTTTGTGACTAGCAATTGACTTTTTCTGTAGCTCAATATCCCGGCGATATTTTTGTATAGTACGAGGGTTCATCTCGTAGCGCAATTCATCCTCAAAATCTTTGAGCAATTCTTGGTCTTTGGCAATATTGTCTTCCAAGTCTTGTAGTCTTTGGTTATTCACGAGGCTAGCTTCCTACTTCCTAGACAGAGAAAAGGTGAAATTGGCGGCAGGATGTTTAACAATTATACTTCTCAGGTGTTTACTTCCCCCTTCTATCACTCTGGAAAAATAAAAATAAATGTAGGTTGGGTAGAACGAAGTGGAACCCAACAAATCGAACGAAGGATGTTGGGTTTCGTTCCTCAACCCAACCTACAATTTATGCTTCCCCCTCGTGAAGGCACTTTCTAGTAAAAAATAAAATATTGACGCGATGTGCAACTTTATCACTGAATAACTATAAAACATTGATTGATCAATGCTTTTATATCATGTTCACTTAATTACTTAGGGTCTGCTGAATAATTGCAAAATATTGATGTATCAATGCTTTGAGGCTATTTTATTGAGGAATAAGTGCAGGGAAATTATGATTTTAGGTTGAAAATCCTTGCATCTGGAGTTTTTGAGGATCAAAAAATAGGCTGAAATTGTCCCTTATCCCTTGTTCCTTGGGCGGGGAAACCCCGCCCCTACTTGTCCCCTGTTTCCTGTTTCCTGTTCCCTATTCCATACCCTCACCAAAAAACTTTTTCAGCAAGCCCTACTTATAATTCCTGCTTGAGTTACCCCAACCCTCTCTTACCCTCTCCTTAATAAGGAGAGGGTGCCGTAGGCGGGTGAGGTTTTATAGTATGAAATTACAGCCAATTCCCCACTAAAATAAACGGCGCCCAATAGTAGGGGCGATTGTAATCTATATCTGGGTAATCCTGCAAAAAAGCTAGTTGAACATTTCTCACAGCCTCCGCTTTGCTAATTTGTGGATTATTAATCAATTGTTTGTAAAATTGAATCATAAATTCAGCAGTAGAGGCATCATCAACTTGCCAAAGAGTGGCTAAGGTACTGCTTGCACCGGCACGAATAGCTACTCCTGCTAAACCCAAAGCTGCTCTTTTATCTCCAGTAGCTGTTTCACAAGCACTCAAAACTAATAACTCAACGGTAGTTTGTTTGTTGAAGTCTTTTATTTGTAGTAAGCTATCCCAATCTTTGATGTTTATCCTTTTATTCCAATCAAGTATGTAAGTTTCATCTGGATTAGAGCTAAACTTACCGTGGGTGGCTATATGAACGATATTAAAAGCAGCAGAATTAATTTTTTTCTGAATAGTTTCTTGACTAAATTCTTTATTTTCTAACTTTTGGGAACGGTTTATTTCCTTGCTGACTTCCGCCAGCTCAAATGCAACATTACTTAATGGACTTAACCCCTCTTTAGCAAAACTTGGGGCATTACTTGTTCCAGCAATTAAAGCATTGATTTGTTTTTTTCTCAAAGGTTTGGGCGCTAATAATTGTAATCCTGGGGTTACGGTGATAGCATATCTTTCAATTAAATATTTATTTCCATCATAGAGAATGGATAAAGGAATATTTTGTAATGAACCATCCAAAACAAACACCAAAGTTTTAATATTACTTTTGTTTCTCTCTATGGCTGTTTCTAATTCTGATGCGAATGGTTGAATTAACCAATCATAAATTTGTTTTGCTGCCTGTTTGATTTTTTTCGGGCTTGTGCTTGCTTTGATTAAAAATGTTTGTATTTGCTTAGTAATCTCATCAACCTGCGCCACTGATACGTCTTGATTGACATAATGACGCAGATTATCCACACCTGGTAATTTAACTATTACTTCCAAACGATTTTCCAAAATAATTGGATAGATAACTGCTGCATTGGCATCTAGATTATCAATATTTACTGCTACAGGTTTAGCACAAGCATCTCTAAAAAAGTTATCTAGCTCTGCTAGTTGCAGGGATTCAATCACATCACGGGCTTGAATTAAATTTTCTTTACTAGGTGTGGGAGAACGTAGTAATAACTCCACAAACTCTCTGTATACTGGTTCTACTTTTTCCCGAAAAGAAAACTGAATTTCTGGATTCAATACTGCTAAATCGCTGCGTAATGTGTTCAGGTTATTAAATGCTTGTGTATAGTAAGTAATTGCTTGGGAGTTAGATTTTTGCTGATTTTGTAAAACGCGCCCCATTTGCCATTGCAACTGATAAGCAATATCTGGTGCATTAATTCCTTGAGCAATTAGTAGGGCAGACTGGGTAATTTTTTCCGCCTTTGCCCATTGTTCTTTCTTTTCATATAATTTACCCAGAGTTCCCAGAGCATAAGATTCAGCTCTTTTGTCTTGTAAATATTGAGCTTGTTTAATGGCTGTATTTAATATCTGAGTAATCTTGGAGTAACTGGCAATTTTCTCTGCACTACTTGACAATTTCATCAAGCTTTCGCCAAAATTTATCTGGGCATAAACTGATTCTCTACTGGCAGGTAGCTCGATAATATTTTGATTAACAGGTGGTAATAAAGATTTGACAGATACCCAATCTTGATTATCAATTAACAAACTGAGTTGGTTGAGTTGTGCTTGAGTCTTGGTAATTGGAGAAGTTGTAATGCTAGCTGTTTGTTGATAATAATTTAGTGCTGATTGAATATATTTTTTCGCTGCTTGCTTATCTTTGATAGTTTCTGCCCTTCTCCCTAAAGCTAATTTAGTATTTGCCAAGCTCAATATTATTTTACTTCTATCTAGTGATGATTCTGGAAAACTAGACGGCTGTGAAGAGCTTAATTTTTGGGCTAAACCCAAACTTGACTCTAAAAGTTGTTGGGAACGCTCTAACTCTCCCCTTTGTCTGAGAATATTACCCAGATTCTGTAAGCCTATAACCTTGAGAGGTGAATCTGGTAAACCAGCCAGCTTTTGTTCTATTTGAGTTAATAATTTATAGGTTTGGCGATAAAGTCCTAAAGTGTGTAAAGCTTGAGATTGATTAATTTGACTGCCGATTATACCGGCTATATTATTAGCTTTTTGATAAAGTTTTTCTCCATCTCGCCAACTTTGTAAAGCTGCTTCTGGCTTCCCCTGGGCTAATTGTAGATGTCCTTGAGCATTCAAAACTTGAGCGCGAACCCTATCTACTTTCTTCCCAGTCTCTAAAGTATCTAGTATGGCAATACTAGTATTAATAGCTTTTGTTGCTTCAGTAAAATTACTTAGCTTTTGTTGTGCTAATGATAAAAAGCTGAGTACCTGAGCTTGCTGAAGGGAATTCCCTCGAACTTGATATATTTTTGCAGCTTTGCTGAATATTTTTGACGCTGTGACAAACTGTCCTGCATCATAATATTGCTTACCTGTTTGTACTAATTCCACAGGTGATGTCTGAGTTTGTGCATTTGGCTGTGCTGTGCTCGTAAATGGTACAGAAACACCAAGGCTGAGTATTAAACCCAGAGTTGCCACCAATAGGAAACTAACCAACCGCTTCATGAATTTCCCCTCAATCGCTGGCAGTCTAGAGGATGTAACCAACTACCTTGCCGAGTAACTGTAACTGGTTTCGCTGTCAACATCACATTACCCTGGCCATCTAATATCCAACCTTGTGCTTCTATAATTGGTGGGGATGATTTACCTTTTGGTTGTAATTGATTGCTTGGTTTCCCTGGTTTTGGTTGAGATTGTTCCTGTTGTACCCCCATGCTCCAATCTTCCCAGATAGCATCGGGATTGAGCAGTTCTGAGGGGGAAATAGGTAAACCACCTCGTCCTGTAACAATAAATTCGCTACCCCGACGGGCAGCAGTACACAGGTTCTGATTAATCAGTCCCGCAACATTAACCACATCTGCTGGTAATTCTGATAATCCCTGGGAAGGATCTACATCTGGGGAATTGATAGACACCTCACCACTCACTCCCAATTGGGAACTGGCAGTAATATCGCTCAACTCCGTGAGACTTGGTCGTGATTGAATACCGAAAATACCGTTAGTTGTAATGTCAATTTTGCCACCCCTTCCCCTGAAGGCATTAGCGGTGAGATCGCTATTTTCTTGAGGGATAGCGACAATGAAAGGGGTATTAATGGTAATGTTACCGCCATCGCCACCAAATTGCTGATTTCCTGCCGTGGTGGAGATTTTACTTGCGTTTCTTAATAGTAGTAAATCATTGAGTTGTAGATTAATATTACCACCCGTATTGCTGCGAGTTTCAGCGGAGATGCTGCCCTGATTGAGGGTGAGGGAGCCTGCTGCCAGTTGGATATTACCACCAATGCCTGTGCCTTGACTATCAACAGCGATCGCAGCTCCATTTTCGATAGTTACGGTTCTGGGATCGATGATGATAGTACCACCATTACCAGTGGAACCTGCTGTGGTATTGGCAAATATGCCTGTTTTGGAGCCTGATAGGCTGAGTTTATCGGTGACGTTGAAATCTATATTACCTGCATTAAAGCTACCTGAAGTGGTGGTAAGTATTCGTCCGCCGTTACTCCCTTGAAAACTATTCGCCCTCACCTTAATACTACCAGCCTCTCCCTGTCCAGCAGTACTAGCACTAAGTTGAGCGCCATTAGTAACAGAAAGGGAGTTTGTATTAATCTCTATTCTTCCACCCTTACCTTTTCCTGTTTCTCCTACCCTGGTGAAAATACCACTGGGAAATACTTCACCGGTATTAATAATGTTAACACCATCAAAGGAGACGGTATTATTGGCTTTAACAATCACATCGCCTGCATTCCCCTTTCCTGTGGTTTCAGCAATTAATTGAGCACCATTGGTAAGAGAAAGGGAACCTGTAGTAATTTCTATGTTACCACCGTTACCTACGGCTGTACTTTGTACATCACTTAATGCGGAACTACCATCAAAAGAGACTAAATTGCCGGCTTGAATGATTAAACTACCTGAGTTTCCTTCACCTAGGCCATTAGTACTCACAAAAGCACGATTTGTTAGTGAAACTGTGTCGCGGACATTAATTGTCAAATTACCTGTATTTCCCTTGCCGAAATTAGTACTACCTAAAAGAGCACTATCCCTGAGGTAGAGTGATTCAGCCGCGATATTAATGTCTCCACTATTACCTGCACCAAATACAGAGTTGGAGATAAAGGTGAAACCGCCTGTCAGATTAATTATTCCTGTGGCATTTATGTTGATATCTCCTGCCTGAGCATCAATAGACGCTAATCTAGAGGCTATTCCAGTTCTGATTCTACTATTTCCTGCAAGACTGAGATTCTGGGTATTGATGACAATATTCCCACCACCTCCAGCACGTGTATTTACCTCAGCGCGATTGTCCAGGTTGATATTAGCTCTTGCTACATCATCAGGAACACGGAAACTCAAATTATTGCCATCTACATTCAATCCTATTGTCCCATTACCTGCTACTGCTGCCAATTCCGCTCTACCACCAGGAGCATTCAATCTGCCTCCATCCAGAACAATTTCTCCACCAAGTAATAACAAGCTCCTACCATCTGGTACTCTTAAACCAGCCAGATTATCAGCCAATGGTGCAGTTGACTTATTGGCAATTTTTCCTACCTGGCGTTGATTGAAGAACAAGGCAGAGGGTTTAATTGTTAGTAAAGGGGGACTTTCTGGTTCGGTGGCACTAAAGAAACCTTGATTGACAAACTGAATTCCATTCGCTGTAGTTCCTACAAAGGAACCCCCCACATCCAACTGTGCATTTTCCCCAAACAAAATCCCCGACGGATTCACCAAAAATAAATTCGCGCTACCATTTACACCCAAAGTACCGAGAATATTGGAAAGTTTACCCCCCGTAACTCGCGTGAGAATATTCTCCACACCCGTAGGATTAGCAAAATAAACCCTTTGGGCATCTCCCACATTAAATTCTGAGAAACTGTGAAATAAATTTGCTCCCCGCCTTGCACCACCATCAATTCTGTCAGCAGGCAAACCTTTAATATTAACATTGGGGGTAACTGTTGAAGCTTCATTACCTAAACTTGCATCTGGGGTAATTTGGGCATTGGCGGAGTTTACCCAGAATGTATTACCAAGAGTGATCGCACACCATCCTACCAAACTATGAAGCGAAACAATCATCGATATACGAATCGCTCTACTACAGATGGCATCACGAGCTATGGTGGCAGATTGTTTTTTCATTTCTGATGATACCCGCACC
>JASJDS010000142.1 GCA_030065055.1 Calothrix sp. MO_192.B10 | reverse complement strand
TCAAGCCTAAAGGCTTGATAGCAGCTTTCATCCCCGACGTAAACGACCCTCAAACTACAAATCTTCTTGGATTTGTAGTTTTCATTTCGGGGTTTTCAGCTAGCCGTCCTTATAATTATGCCTATAAACGAACTCAGTGTTTAGATCCCCGACTTCTTTAAGAAGTCGGGGATCTGTTAGCCATCAGATAATTTAATAAAATTAATTTTCAAATAATTGTTTAATTTTTCATTAAATTTTCTCAACAGTTATGTAACAATAACACTTTGATATGGGGTTAGGTCTCAATTTCAGCCGAATTATTAAAATTTTCATTAAGAATAGCCCAATTAAATCTAGAAGCTTAATAGTAATTTATTGCAATTTGTTATTAAGAAATTGTATCATCTTGATGTTTCTGGTAAATGGAAGGAATGCATGAAACGTCGCAAGTTTGTTTATTTAGTCGGACTAGCAACAACTACTGGTATATTAGCGATCGCTTGTGGAGCTAATCCAGACTCTTCTAACACTGCCCAAACAAACTCTACAGACACTACAACTGTAAGTGATACAACTAGTGCTTCTGGTCAGGAACTAGTTATATATTCTGGACGGAAGGAAAAGTTAGTGGGAGAATTGATTAAGCAATTTGAAACAGAGTCTGGCATCAAGGTCAAAGTCCGCTATGGTGGTACTTCTGAATTAGCCTCAGCTATTTTAGAAGAAGGTAATAACAGCCCTGCGGATATCTTTTTTGCCCAAGATGCAGGGGCACTAGGGGCGATTCAAAAAGCAGGGAAAGCTATTCAGTTAAAACCAGCAATTCTCAATAAAGTTGAAAATAAGTATCGCTCGCCACAAGGTAAATGGGTAGGTATTACTGGCAGGGTACGTAGTGTTGATTACAATACTGATTTAGTAAAAGCAGAGGATTTACCAGACTCGATTTTTGGTTTCACTGACCCGAAATGGAAAGGTAAAATTGGTTGGGCACCTACCAATGGTTCATTTCAATCTTTTGTAACCGCCCTGCGGGTATCAGAGGGTGATGCAAAAACCAAGGAATGGTTAAAAGGTATTAAAGCTAACGATGTCAAAGTATATCCTAAAAATACACCCATTGTTAAAGCCCTTGGACGTGGTGAAATTGCGGTAGGATTTGTCAATCACTACTATTCAGAGAAACTGAAGAAGGAAGATCCAAAAATGCCAGTGGCACATCACTTTACTAAGGATGTAGGTTCTTTAGTAAATGTAGCTGGAATTGCAATTCTCGGTTCCTCTAAAAAACTCGACATGGCGAATAAGTTTACTGAGTTTATGTTGAGTGAGAAGGCTCAAAATTATTTTGCTAGCAAAACTTTTGAATATCCCCTAATTAGTGGTGTTAATCCCCAAGGTAATCTTAAGTCTTTGAAAACAATTAAAAAGCAAGATAAAAACATTGACTTAAGCAATCTCGATGATTTGGATGGGACTCTCAAGTTAATGCAAGAGGCAAACATTCTCTAAGGAAGGACAAAAAAGTAGGGTGCGTTACTTAATATTTTATTAATAAACACCCTCTAAGAAAACGGCGTTGCTTCCTTTGCGGGATGATTTTCTTTTCTCTCTCTATCAGAAAATCCTTTCTTTGCGTTCTTTGCGTCTACCCTGCGGGAAGCCGCTGCGCGTCTAATGTGGTTCATTACTTCATCCCTCTATTGTGCAACGCTAAGAAAACAGTAAAGGGCACGGCATTGATAATATTTCGGCATGTCAAATAATCTTACTAATGCCGTGCCCCTACGAAATAATTAATTTGTTGTTATTTCTTTGAGAAAAAATTCCCTATTTCAATTTAGATGGAGTTTAGCAGCTAATTCTTCGTGTAAGCCAAGGGTGGTGAATTTTTACTAAATTGGCAAGCTATAGAAATTTTACGCGATCGCGGTACTGTTGCGGGGATAAGTCTAGAACTTGGTTTACCCCGCACAATTCCATTGCTGAAGCACTAGTCCCGCCAGAGGTTAATTCCTCCCAATAACCCCGTCAGATTGGGGATTATCTTGACATTGGGTGGTAACTCAATGGTGACTTTTTTCGCTTCTCCGCCCCCAATATATAGGTAATCATAGTTAAATAAATGATGCAAGGATGCGATCGCTTTCCTTAACCGTTTATTCCATTTCTCTCGCCCCACCTTCTCTAAAGCAGCCCTTCCTAGCTGTTCTTCGTAAGTGTCTCCCTTACGGAAACGATGATGTCCCATTTCCAAATTCGGCAGCAATTTACCATCCACAAACAAGGCAGAACCGAATCCAGTGCCCAAGGTGACAACTAACTCCACACCCTTGCCAGTAATGGCTCCCAAGCCTTGCATATCAGCATCATTAACTACCCGTACTGGTCTTTTCAAGTTCTTTGATAGTGCCGTTGCCAAATCAAAGCCAATCCAGTCAGGATGTAAGTTCACAGCAGTTTCCACTATTCCCTGTCGCACCACACCAGGGAACCCCACAGAAACCCGTTCATAATCACCTTGGTTCGTGGCTAATTCCGTAATTGCATCTAGTACAGGTTGGGGTGTAGCTGGTTTTGGTGTTTCTAAACGTCCCCGTTCGGTGATGGGATTACCTTTTGAATCTAAAACAATGACTTTAACGCCACTTCCCCCAATATCCACCGATAAGGTACGCAAATTGTCATGTTCTTCCATATTGTGTTCTCCTTCTAAATTGCTCTTCCCATTCAGGTGGACAGGGTCAATCCTACGGGAAATTACTTTGGCAATAACTACAATTCCAGTAGTTTAAAATCCAAAATTGTACAACTCAGGTAAAATGCCTTTTAAGTGTAAATCAGTAATATAACTCTCACAATAAGTATTATTGTTCATTTTGAAGATGCATAATTTTATCCCCCCAGCACGTTTTTTCCCATACCTGACTTGGACTGAGATTCAAGCAATGCCAAATAAGGAAAATACGGTAATTATTCAACCAGTAGGGGCAATTGAACAACATGGTCCCCATTTACCCTTGATTGTGGATGCGGCAATTGGTATGGGGGTGCTAGGTAAAGCCTTAGAAAAGCTCCATACTAGTATCCCTGCCTATGCTTTACCCAGTTTATATTACGGTAAATCAAACGAACACTGGCACTTTCCTGGTACAGTCACTCTCAGTGCCCAAACTCTGTTAGCAACTTTGACAGAAGTAGCAGAAAGTATATATCGTGCAGGTTTTAGAAAGCTGGTATTAATGAACTCCCACGGTGGACAACCCCAGGTAATGGATATTGTGGCACGGGATTTACACATTAAGTACAGTGATTTTTTGGTGTTTCCCCTATTTACTTGGAAAGTGCCCCATATTACCGGAGAAATGTTAACAGACAAGGAAAAACAACTAGGGATTCATGCCGGGGACGCAGAAACTAGTATTATGTTGGCATTACTACCAGATTGGGTGAAAATGGATCAAGCGATCGCTGAGTATCCACCAACACAGCCAGAAGGGAGTCTGTTGAGTATGGAAGGGAAATTATCCTTTGCTTGGGCTACCAGGGATTTAAGTAAAAGTGGGGTTGTTGGCGATCCTACCACTGCAACCAAAGAAAAAGGCGATCGCATCTTGGAATCTGTATCTGATGGTTGGGTAAAATTAATTGAGGATATATATAAATTTCGTCAACCCCAACCCCAGTGATGAGGAAGCAAGATAAACATCTACGAGGGTGTGTTACGGCTTAATAGGTATTTCGGTTTGTTCATCAGATTTTTACCAGTCGCAGATACACCTACGATGATGGTGCGTTAGCTCCCAAGCATAACGCACCCTACGCTTTAATAATTATTTTATGAACACGCTCTAAGAAATCGTATCTTGTTGCACTTTTCGCTTTAGTAGAGAGCTACCACCTACCATACCAATAACTAGTACACCCAGCAAAGAAGTAGGTTCAGGAACTTCAACAGTAGAGATAGCAGCAACGGCATCTATATCAGCACCAGACCAACCTTGCTCGTATGTATTGCTGCCATCATCAACTAACTTGACATAGGAGAATCTATCCGCTGAAGTAAAACCATACTCATCAAAATACTGATCGATGTCTATACCCTTACTTTTCTGAACCTCGTCGTCTTTGTCAACATTCTTGCCCACATCATACCATGTTTCCCCGTCTTTACTAATAGACACATCTACACGTTCATCGATACCACCCACTTCAAAAATCCAGAGATCTGCTTTGCTATCATTACTTCCAACCAAGGCATTATCAGTAAACTTTAATACCAGTTCTCCTCCCCTTCCTAAAGAAACATCATCACGAAAATCAGCTATTTCATTTCCCCATTCAGAATTGTGACGTCCGAGAGCTGTAGTAGGATCATTAAATATCTCAAAAGTAGCTTCCTTAGACTTGACATCTTCTTTGTTAACCTTAGAAGTAAATTTGATTACTTCATCTGCAAAGGATATATCTGATAAATTACTGTCATGGTATTTAAAATCAGCAGTAATAGTCTGATTACTACCGTTTTGCTTTGTTAGTATTCCTGTTCTGCTTACTGTTTTTATATCTGTCTCGAAACTACCCGTTAAAGTTCCGGCTTGTACTGCTTCCATTGCTCCCATAAAAAGAGTAGCTACGCCAGCTACAACCACACACATTCTGCTAAAAGTTTTTGTCATTTTCATGATTTGATAATTTTATAATGATAATTTTGTGCTTGGGATATTATTAATTCACAATATGGGAATCAGTGCTTTAACCGGAGTAGCAAGCATCTGGATTGAAATGGAGGTTAAAGTAGCCGCAGCTAGATATTTGGCAGTATTAAAAAGCTTCTGATTCATGCTTGTGAATTGAATATTTCAGTTAAATGCGTATATTCAGTTTTCTTTGTGAAAGATTTTTCTCCTTTCATAATTATTGTTTTGCCTTGAAAAGATATAAATGTCAATAGGAATTATTTAACTGAAAATAAATAATGTTATTGCTAGATATTTGCTAAGTCAATAATGAGATTATTTCACTACATAAAAATACTGTTAACTACAAAAAAATAAGCCTAAATCTTATATAATCAACCGTAAAAATACTCAAATTATATCTGGAAAAATTTGCATATATCAAACTCAGGGCTTACAGGAAAAATGTGGTAGTTGGTGAATTACCACTACGAAAAATTACGGATTAAAGATAGTTTTGCGTAAGTCCTAATATACAAGGGTGCGTTATCGCTTAGGATAACACAAAATTAATAGTCAAGCTTTTCCAATAACCAAAAAATCAGAATGCGATCGCATTATTTTAATGCTGAACCTATTTGTTCACAAACCTGATTTGTTCAAACAGTCGGGGTTCTTGTCAATACTTGTTGGTTAAGGGAACAAGGGGAAGGGAAAAAAGTGGAAGAAACAACCTTTTCCCCAAACCAAATTTTGAGTTCAAAATGCTTAACTGAGTAGTATTGGGGTTTTTGTTACTCGCTTGAAGAACTCGCCATACGGAATATGATGACAATAATCTGTAGCTAAACATTAATTGTGACGATTATTGCCCAACTATGAATCTAACTAAATTAGCACCAATTTTAGTGACTATTACCACTAGTTTATTTATATCTACAACAGCTACAGCCCAGGTAAACTTTAAACGCTTTCCTCGTCATACTCCCACAGCACAAATTGTGGAGAATGGTACTAAGTTGAAAATTAATTATGGTAGAAAAATCCAAACCATTAAAGCCAGTAGTTTAAATGTGGGCGTGTTAGATACCCTCAACTGCAAGCAAGTCAAAGTCCTGTCCCAACAAAAATTATCTGGGAAACGGTTTGTTAAAGGAGCCATTAGTTTCCATCGCAGAACTGGTAATTTGGCGGTAGGGGTGTTGCTACAAGAATGTCTAGAAACCCAAGTTAGTGCTGTATTTGTGCTGCAACCCCAAAAAAATTGGGGCAGTTATGCTATCTATCGAGTACAAGTTCCAGGAAAACGCCCGTTACCTAATGAGTTTTATACCTATCCCTTTAGTAGTATTACTAATCTTGGCTATTTTGGCCAGAAACTATTGGTAGAACATGGAGATGCATCCGGAACAGAAGCCATGCTGGTATTTAATCCCTCTAGAACTCCATCTGGAAAGTATACAGGTTGTGTGGTGACGCGCCAAGGAGAGGGTCCTAGGCTTTGCCCCCAGTGAAAATGGGGAGTGTAGACGCGGTAGCGGCTTCTCGCAGAGTAGGAGTGAAAGAGTGAAAGAGTGAAGGAGTGAAAGAGTGAAGGGTAGGGTAGGAGTGAGGGAGGTATTTTCATGTTTGGTTGTGTACAAATGTACATGTAGACGCGCGAAGCGCGGCTTGGAGCAGAGTGGGGCTAGCTTGAAAATGGTTGTTAGTTGTTAGTTGTTAGTTGACAGCTTAGGTGTGGGATTTCTCCGTGGGGGACTAACTTGTCAATTCTCGCCAAGTATTGCCACCAACCACTCCATCTTCAGCTAAATCACGCTGGCTTTGAAAGGCTTTTACCGCAGTTTCTGTCAAAGCCCCAAACGTACCATCAATGCGAACAGCATAGCCATTAGATAATAAAATCCGCTGTAATACCTTGACGGAAATACCAGAGTTCCCAAAACGTAAAGTTGGTAGAGAGGTGCTATCTAAGCTAGATGTGAAGTTAGATTTTAAGCTAGGTGTCAAATTTGGCGAGGTTGTAGCTATGAGGATTTGATTATTAACGCGATTTTCGATGGTGCAATTATTAGTTGCAGAAATCTTCATGATTTGTAACTTACTGTTGCCAGAACATAGAGGCAATTGCTGCTGAGGATTGACCCTAGCATTAACCTGATTTTCATCTGTCTGTGTGCAGGTTGAAAAACTGTCCCGATCGCTACTCACAGATTGCTTATAATCAGCTAATATTGTGGGTAACTTAGAATTAAATTTATCAGCTAAACGCTTAAAAGCTTCTTCTTTAGTTAAAGATAGTCGAGTATTTACGGGATTCCAAGGTTTTTCTAGGTCTGAAAACTCAGGTGGTATAACTTTTATCTCATTATTTACTTGGTGTAGTTGACTATTCTGACTAACTTGTATGGCACTGATGCGATCGGGCAAAACTTTTGGACGATTAGAAATAGATAGCTCTGGGGAAAGGATTCCTGTCATTAATAAACTCAGGTCGCTCATAGGGTTTTTACCGAACTCAACACAGTTAATTTATTTCACAGGTAAAATGACTACTATTCCGGGATAGTAGACACTTAAAGTCAAAAAAATCATACTTTTTAGCTGGCAATAGATCGAAACAAGCAAATTTGACCAAAAAATAAACTGGATACAAGCCCCCGGATTCATCCGTGGAGAGTCAAAAATGTTTTCCTTATTTCAAGCCCCTCGATTCATCGATGGGGTAATACTTTTGACTTTTGACTTTTGACTTTTGACTTCCGCGAAGCGGTTGACACTCTTTTTCGTGAGTGTCATGGAATTTGTGATTGACTCTAGAGATGAATTCTGGATTGTATCCTGTATTAAATTAATTACGCAGAAAATTTACTGCTGGAAAAGCAGTATGAAGAATTCTGGATTATTTCTTCATCAGGGAAGAGGAGCATTTATATCATGATGGGGGTACCTGGCTAACTTCTCAACTTGCTGGGATCGTCTGTATGAATGGGCAAACATTCAGATTTGACCAATTGTAAGCTGCGATCGCGATCTAGAACTGTAACAGCAACTACCCATACATATAATAGATTGTCTGATGGCTAACAGATCCCCGACTTCTTTAAGAAGTCGGGGATCGCTCACACCGCCACTGATTCCCGACTTATATCCAGGGAATTCCTAAGATGCGCGGATATTGATTCAGAAGTCAGGGATCTTTGACTTTTGATTTTTGCTCGATCCGCAGTGGTACTAGCCAATGCCATCAATTATGGGGTGGAAGTAAAAAGCAAATCCCAACACCGCGTAGGTGGCTAATAGTAATACTCCTTCCAACCAATTTGACTTACCATCAGAGCTAATACTGTTGGCAATCAACACAGAAACAGCTACAGCTACCAATTCAAAGGGGTTAAAATCCAAATCCATAGGTTGATGGAAAAAATAACCAGCAATTACCAACACTGGAGCAACAAACAGAGCAATTTGCATACTCGATCCCACAGCCACAGATAGGGATAAATCCATTTTATTTTTCATAGCTACGGTGACGGCTGTAGCGTGTTCTGCTGCATTACCAATAATGGGGACAATAATTACCCCAGTAAACAAAGCCGTTAACCCTAACTCGGATGTGGCTACTTCTAAAGCATCCACTAGTAATTCCGATTCTAGGGCTACTAGTAGGGTACAAGCTAAGAGAACTCCAGACCATAACCAAAGATTGGGTTTATTTGCCGTCTCAGATTCTAATACCTCGGTATCTGCTACCCCCACATCATAAAGATAGGAATGGGTTTTCATAGAAAATAACAGAGTTAAGGCATAAACCAAAATTAGGATGATAGCAACCGCTAAGGAAAGATTTTGTAAAATTTCTTCGCCAATTCCCGTAGAGGTAGCATCCACGGCTGTTGGTACGAGAATGGCAATTACAGCTAAATTCATTGCTGCTGCATTCATTCGCGCTGCTACTGGCTGAAATGTCTGCTCCTTGTAGCGCACACCTCCTAGCAACATGGACAAACCCATCACTAATAGTAAATTACTGATAATCGATCCTGTGATACTAGCTTTCACCACATTCACAAAGCCAGCTTGGAGAGCAATAATCGCAATAATTAATTCAGTTGCATTGCCAAAAGTAGCATTTAATAATCCACCCAAAGAAGGCCCCACAACTACGGCAATTTCTTCTGTTGCTGTACCCATCCAAGCTGCTAGGGGCAAAATTGCTAAACCAGCAGTGATAAAAACTATTAAATCTCCCCAGTGAAAGAACTTAGCTGCTAGGGAAACTGGTATAAATATTAATAACAACAGAAACAGACTATTTTTATTTAACATTTTTGTTCTTGATTACAGTCAAAGAAATTCTCCTGTAGGGGCACGGCACCTCGAATATTTTTGCATAGGTCATAACCTTAATCATGCCGTGCCCACCTCACCCGATTGAATATTCGTAAGCAAAAACTATGGTTTTCAAAGTAGACATGGTTTATCAGTTTCCCCATGAGCAAGGAAAAAATTTTTCCACCTCCACAAATAGAATTTGGGCACTCGATCTAGGCAAAAACCCTCACTGTTGCCTGTTCTCTGTCGCCTGTTCCATCTCCCGTTGGCGCAACCGCCCGCTCAAGGGTTAGGGAATTGATACCGATTACTGTTTGGTCACTAGTAACCATAAATACTTATTCTACAATTACCCATGCTAAATATATTTTTGGTTTGGCGATCAAACTCTAGGATACTCCCGACCCTACTATTTAATGGCTCCGAAATTATACTGTTTCTGTATTTTGAGCTTGATTTGTAAAATAAGATTGAGTTTTACATAGTATTGAGTATATTTTTTAGTAAAATTTAAAAAATAAAAACGCATTTTACATTAAAAACACTGTTTAATAAATTAAAAGACAATTAAATATTTCTAGTTGAACTTAATATATATTGGAGGCATAAGATTATTTCTGTGGGTTAGAATGTATCCCAGTAACCCAACACCCTGAACTCAAACCCTGGTTCCGGTGAAGATTTTTTCTCAACCGCTAAATATTTCCATCTAATCTATCAAAATAACGCGAGAGCGTGAGAACACTTACCTTTTAAGGAGGGGATGAAAAGGTGGAGTAGCACGGGTTCACCCTGCTTGGGAACAGCCTTTTTGAATCCCCTTCGTTTCAACAAGGGGAGTATGTCAAAGAACTGCTGAAAAGATGCAGATACCGCTGAATAGGAAAATAGCTGTTTGGGAATTAACTGTTAGGGACTGCCAATAAAAAAGCTGGAAACGGCATCCATATATCTTGGCATAGAGAATCATGTGATTTAACGCCGTATTCTGACCAAATAGGAAATTTTTTGGCATTCCCCTAGAGGTATAGAGAGTATTTCTACTGATTTAATGGGATATGTCTGTAGAAATGTCTATTATGCACCTTGTTTTCTACATAATTGCAAGCTTTTTGGATAATTGTATATGACTTCTGCAGCTGAACTGCCAGCTAATGCTGGTGTCCATTTTACTGACCAAGAAACTCCCCAAATCTCCGATCCCCTGAAAACTGCCACTGGTATTTACGTCACCGTACACGGTCATTTTTACCAACCGCCACGGGAAAACCCTTACCTAGATGCCATCGAACGCCAACCAGGGGCGGCTCCATTCCATGATTGGAATGAACGCATTCACCATGAATGTTACCGTCCCAATGCCTTTGCCAGAGTCTTAAATGACAAGGGTGAAGTGGTGGGGATCGCTAATAACTATGAGTATTTGAGCTTTAATATTGGGCCAACACTGATGTCATGGCTAGAACGTCATGATGTGGAAGTTTATCAACGTATTTTAGAAGCAGATCGAAAAAGTTGCGATCGCTTGCATGGTCATGGCAATGCCATCGCCCAGGTGTATAATCACATTATTATGCCCCTGGCAAACGAACGGGATAAATATACCCAGATTCGTTGGGGTAAGGCAGATTTCCGTTCCCGGTTCGGACGCGATCCCGAAGGGATGTGGTTGGCGGAAACTGCCATTGATTACCCAACCTTAGAAGCATTGGTAAATGAAGGGATTCGCTTTGTTGTCCTCGCTCCTTCCCAAGCACAGCGTTGTCGTCCCCTACCCCACCATGAAGATCCTGATCCCCAGTGGCATGAAGTTGGCGGCAGTCAGATCGATCCCACCCGTCCCTACCGTTGCTATTTGAACCGTAATGGAGAGCCAGAACCTCCATACATTGATCTTTTCTTTTACGATGGTCCCATTTCTCGGGATATGGGTTTTAGCGACGTACTCTACAATTCTGGTCATCTGGTAGGAAGATTGGGTGCCGCTGTGCGCGGGGATCACCGTCCAGCCCAATTAATTTCCGTGGCGACGGATGGGGAAACCTTTGGACATCACAAGGGAGGAACGGAAAAAACCCTCGCCTATGCTTTTACTGAGGAATTTCCCCAGTGGGGTTGGACAGTAACCAATTTTGCCCATTATCTCAGTATTAATCCTCCGACCTGGGAAGTGGAATTAAAGCCAGTCACAGCCTGGAGTTGCGCCCACGGTGTGGATCGATGGCAAGATGACTGTGGCTGTGGAGGTGGTGGCGAATGGCACCAAAAATGGCGAAAACCTCTGCGAGATGCCTTAAATTGGTTGCGCGATCGCTTAATAGAAGTGTATGAGGAGTATGGGAAACAGTATTTCTGCGATCCCTGGCAAGCGAGGGATGAATATATCCAGGTGATCCGCGATCGATCCCCGGCAAATGTGCAAAATTTCCTGGAGCGTTATCAAAACCATCCCCTAGAAGAGAGTGAACAAGTAGACGCTTTACGGCTGTTGGAAATGCAGCGTCATGCTTTATTGATGTTTACTAGTTGTGGTTGGTTCTTTGAAGAAATTTCCCGTCCCGAAGGCACTCAAATTCTCCGCTATGCAGCTAGGGCTTTAGAATTAGCCGGGGAAGTAGCAGGGGTGCAGTTGGAAAAAGGCTTCCTGAAACGCTTGTCCTCAGCCCCCAGCAATGTAGAAGAGTTTTACAATGGGGCAATGGTCTACCGTCAGCTAGTGATGACGGCACAAATTAGCTTTAATCAAGTAGCTGCACAGTACGCCATTACTTCCTTATTTAATCATCATAAATCCGAGAGCGGTGGTAGTGGAGTAGGGAATCAACAGCAAAATCCCTTACCTTACCACAAACGGGTTTACTGCTACAGTGTGCGCGAATTCGACCACCAGTTGCAAAGATTGGGGGCTTTGACCCTAGCAGTAGGACATTTAAAGCTAGTATCGGAAATTACCTGGGAAAAGGAACACCTAGTATTTGCCGTATTGCATTTAGGGGGTTGGGATTTCCATTGTTGTATTAAAGCATTCCAAGGAAGACGTGATTATACTGAATTAAAAACCCAATTATTTAATGTCTTACAACAGGCAAGCGCGGCTCGTACCATCTTGGCAATGACCAAGTTAATTGGGGAAGAAAGTTACAGCTTAGAGAACTTATTTGCCGAAGAGCGTCACCGCTTAATGCAATTACTCAGCCAGGAGACCCTGACGCGGTTAGACCAACTTTATACCCAAACATACCGGGATAACTACGGCGTATTAATGGCATTTCATCGCCATGGACTGACAGCGCCCCAAGAATTGCAAGTGGCGGCAGAAATTGCCTTGGGATACCGTTGTATGACCACATTGCGATCGCTAGAACAAGACTGGGGTGAACCTCAGTTAAGTCGCAATTATATTGTAGAATTACAAGCGATCGCCACAGAAGCACAACATCTATGCTGCCAGTTAAATATCCCCGAAGGTAAGCAAATATTGGAAAAATTGATTGTGCGATCGCTCTGGCAATTGTTACATGACACCAACGGTACATTTGATCGAGATATCCAGGGTTTACAGCAGTTAATGGATGTGGCTGACCAATTAAATGTAGGTGTTTGTTTGGGTCGCGCCCAAGAACTATACTTTAGCTGCTTGCACAGTCAGATCGAACCCCAACTATTAGCCACCCTAGCCAACGGGGGCAATTGCGATCGATATTACCAACTGTTAATGTTAGGAGAGAAACTAGGTATTGATGTTGCTCCTTGGTTAAAGCATTTGGAGTAAAAGAAAATACAAACGGGACTGACGCGCGTGTTTAGATCCCCGACTTCTCCAAGAAGTCGGGGATCTGTTAGCCATCAGAGCAACGCCTCTACACTTAAATCAGATTTCGGTAAGTGACTGAGGCAATAATATCGTTGAAGTCCCTGTCTCCTCCGCCGAATAGATCTTCAAATCCAAAGATATTAGTATCGCCACTTCCTAGCTGCATGATGTGAATTTGCTTGTCAGGGTTAGCTTCCGTAAAAGAGAAGTAAGCTAATGGTCCACCATCCACTCTATTGTCACGATTTTGAGAGAGAAACTCGCTGACATCGGCATTAGCAATCAAAAATAGCCCTAACACCTGTCCTCCCTGCAAGTCCACAGTTGTGGAACTAGTACCGTTATTATTAGGAGCAGATAAAGTAACAGCACGCTCAACAGCAGCTTGGGAATAACCTACATCGCCTGGTTTAAAATCAATAATGCGATCGCCATCAATATCAATTCCACCTGTGAGGTCATCTACCGCATAAACCCCAATAGTGTTTTGAAAATTTGCTATGCGAGAGAGACTAATTTCTGCCTGCACTCGGTTGCTTGAGTTACCGGGAGTAACTAGAACTGGTGTAGGACTGAGTTCAAAACTAACCACTTCCCCTTGACTATCTGTAAACTGGAGTTGGTTATAGCCTATCCCTTCACTAACTGCTATCTGGCTGTTATTATCTGTGGAGAAGGTAGTCTGAGTTCCATCACTGAGGTAAAAGATATTGAAGCCAGTTATCAAAGTAGCTGATTGCAGTTGAGCAATTGATTCTCCTTCGGAAACCATAAAATCCCCTTGGGCATTTTCACGGGTGAGGACATTGCTAGAATTGCTCTGATTTCCATTGAAAATCACCTGCTTGCGGCTCAAAACTGCTGTTTGGTAATTTGGGTCATCCGGGTTAATATCGATGACACCATCGCCATCGGTGTCTAATCCACCATTGACATCATCTACAGTAATAAAGCCAAACTGATAATTTCGGGCAGAACTTTGCAACCAGCGTACTTGAATTTGGGCACTAGCAGACTTGTTGGCTTGAAATACACCACCACTTTGGTTTAAACGGAATACAGGCTGAATATTGAGGTCAACTTTGGCTGGCTGGTTGGCATATACTGTCCCGTCTGAACCATTCCAACCAAAGCTGGTATTACCAGTAAAATCTATGACTGGAGTGAAGGAAAGATTGCCTATTTCTGCAAATTCAATTTCCTGACCTAAAATAACTGCTGTGTCACCAAGCTTGAGCGTACCGTTGTCAGGGAGAGAAGTAATTTGAATTTTACTTAAGGAATCGCCATCTGTGTCGTTGAAGGCGTTAATAAAGTCAGCAGCTACAAATACAATCGCAATATCTTCATCTTGCTCCTTCCTGATATCACTGACACTGAGTGCTTGGTTAAAATCAGCAAGAGTGATTGTACGTGCATCAATTGTGATGTTACCACCAGCCGAACTGCCATCACGAAGTTTGAAAGTCTTTGGATTAAGTTCGATATTACCACCAACTGAACCGCCACCTGTATTACCTGTTGTAAGTGAAGTACCATCAGGACGTTTGAAAATCAGCTCCGGTGCTTTAATTGTGATATCACCAGCATCTACAGTTCCGACAGCTAACGAAGTGATTGTAGCACCATTTTCCAACAGTATGAAGTTCTTTGCATCAATTTGAATTGAAGTGCCGTTAATTGTACTAATACTTACACCGCTAACGAAGAGGCTACCTGTATTAATTGTCAGTAAACCAGAATTATTGCTGTCAATTCCATTACTTGTATCATTACTGTTGTTACTGCTGGTTTCATCACTGGTACCACTAATGTAAATATCTTCTGCATTAATTGTAAGTGAACCAGAATTGTTGAAGGTAATTCCATTGTTACTTATAACCTCAAGCGTGTTAGTCGCATTGATAGTCGCTGGGTTCCAATTTATTGCCCCCAGAGTAGTAAAATTACTGACATCAATCAGACCATCTGTACCAATAGAATTAAATTCACCAGCCGATGCAACGGCAGCAATTTTGATATTATCTGCTGTAATAGAAGGAACATCAGTGTCATTTCCAACCTGAATTTCACCACCTACTAAAGAGAGAGTTTTAGCAGCTGCGAAATCTTGGCTGAAAACTTGGACTGTACCAATCTCTGCATCTAGAAAACCTAAACCAGTGGGAGCAGCATCTGATTTTACCTCTCCTGCCTGTGGTTGGGCATAAAAGCGTTCATTTTCCCCCAACTTCAAATAATCGGCAGTTGAAGCATGAAAATCCCCTGATACCTGTAAACTTGCTCCAGTATCAAATACCACACCCGCAGGATTGATGAAGTAAATATTGGTATCAGGTATTTCGGACTTAATTAAGCCGTTAATAGAAGAGACATCATTTCCAGTGACACGGATGATGATATTTTTGACATTATCTGATCCTGCAAAAGTTGCACTCCAACCTCCTGGGATATTGAACTCACTAAAACTAAAGAAAAGATTATCCCCAACTGGAGTACCACCAGTAATAGTAACTTTGTTTCCGTTTGGTGTGACACTGATATCAGTGGTATCATCCTTGATGATTGGCTCCCCCAGAACCGCTTGTATAACTGGCACTTGTGTTATCGTCACAGGCAACACCCCCTGATACCCATGCATTACTTCTGGTAGGAATGCCAGTTGTAACTCAACTTCACTAGTGCGATATTCTAGTTCCCAATTACCTCCCTTCGCAGCATTTCCAGTCTTAGTTTGGGAAGCAGCAATTTCTACTCCTGTTAGTTGCTGCAATTTGGTAATAAACTCTTCCCCAGCATCACCTTGAGCTACGTTACAACCATAGAGCAGCAGAGTACAAGTTGAAGATAAACCAGCAAACCAACCCCGCAGTTGCTGTGCATAGTAACTGAGACTTTGCAAACCCAGTTGACTGCTACCCAGATTAAGACACCCCGGTGAACCATGAGCAACTATGTGGACTGTGGTGTAGGTTTTCTTTCCCAATACCCCTGTAATTTGCTCCACACCATCTAGCTTATTGTCGAGAATCAACACATCAGCAGCGAGTGCCAATCCTGAAAGTAAACTTTGGTAATTTTCTACACTCGAATCGACAACAATTAAAGAACTTATTTTTTTTGCCACGAAATTAGTACTTACCTATTGAAATGAACTATTTGCATACATATATAGTTCCCTGGCTCCTTTCATTTTCAATAGATTTTGAGCCACTCCGCGCACTCTTCTTGACGCGGATTCTGGCCAGAAGTTCGGTATAGCTTGTCGCCCGATTCTAAATGCAATTGAATAGCTATCTGGCTATACTTTTCTAGCTCTTAGGAGAACCGCTCTACCGACAACCAGGATTCG
>JASJDS010000141.1 GCA_030065055.1 Calothrix sp. MO_192.B10 | reverse complement strand
CTTTTAGTAACTACCGTGCCATTACAGCTAAACTGTGCGTATAGTTACTCCTAGTACTATACCAGATAGAATTTGTTGGTTCGCTTACATCCCCACCTTTTAGAAGGATGGGGAATTACGCCAGATGGTTAAACTGCGATCGCCTACAACCAGTACTCCCTACCATAGCATAGCAGCTTCTACAACCTGAATCTACGCCTCTTGAAAGGGTGGAATGGATCGAGATTTATTCATAAATACAATATAGATTCATAAAACTTTCGGAAAAAACAATAGAATTAACTCAGTTGGTCTTAATGTCTAATAGCCAAAACCTACATAGTTCATGGATTTTGCTACTTTTGCATCCCAGCTGAATGCGGGAACAATTTTGCCAGAGGGTATAGTAATTATTACCCTGTTAGGGGTTTTGATTGTGGACTTGATTGCAGGACGTACATCCTCGCGCTGGATTGGATATCTAGCAATTGCCGGATTATTAGCTGCAATTGTTGCTCTATATTTTCAATGGGATAGCACCAATCCCACCTCCTTCGGCGGTGCTTTCAATGGAGATGACCTCAGTATCGTCTTTCGCGGGATTGTGGCTCTATCTGCCGCTGTCACTATTTTAATGTCGATTCGCTACATTGAACAAAGTGGTACGGCATTAGCAGAATTCATTGCGATTTTACTGACTGCTACTTTAGGAGGAATGTTTGTCTCCGGAGCTAGTGAGTTGGTGATGATTTTTGTCTCCCTAGAGACTTTAAGTATCTCCTCCTATTTAATGACGGGTTACACCAAGCGTGACCCCCGTTCTAATGAAGCAGCGTTAAAATACCTGCTGATTGGGGCGGCAAGCACGGGAGTGTTTCTCTATGGAGTTTCCTTACTTTACGGATTATCCGGCGGACAAACACAATTAAGTGCGATCGCTAATGGGATTGCTGATGGCAATTTGGGTCAATCCTTGGTGATCGTTATTTCCTTGGTATTTGTAATTGCAGGGGTTGGGTTTAAAATTTCTGCTGCCCCCTTTCACCAGTGGACACCAGACGTTTATGAAGGGGCACCGACTCCGGTGATTGCCTTTTTGTCTGTGGGTTCTAAAGCGGCTGGATTTGCCTTGGCGATTCGGTTGTTAACCAATGTCTTCCCTGTGGTGGCAGAGGAATGGAAGTTTGTATTTACTGCCCTTGCTGTACTGAGTATGATTTTGGGTAATGTAGTTGCCCTTGCCCAAACCAGTATGAAGCGGATGCTGGCTTATTCATCCATTGCCCAAGCCGGGTTTGTGATGATTGGCTTAATTGCGGGAACGGAAGCGGGATATGCCAGCATGGTATTCTATATGCTGGTTTATTTATTTATGAATTTGTGCGGCTTTACTTGTGTGATTCTGTTTTCTCTACGCACAGGAACCGACCAAATTGCCGAATATTCTGGTTTATATCAGAAAGATCCACTTTTAACCCTAGCTTTAAGCATTTCCTTGCTTTCCCTAGGTGGTATTCCTCCCCTAGCCGGATTTTTCGGGAAAATTTACTTATTCTGGGCTGGTTGGCAAGCAGGTCTTTATGGCTTAGTCTTGTTGGGATTAGTTACCAGTGTTGTCTCCATCTATTACTATATCCGCGTAGTGAAGATGATGGTGGTCAAAGAACCCCAGGAAATGTCCGATGTGGTGCAGAATTACCCAGAAGTGCGCTGGAATTTGCCTGGATTCAGACCTTTGCAAGTAGGATTAGTAGTTACTTTAATTGCTACCTCCATTGCCGGGATTTTATCCAACCCCTTATTTACCCTGGCAAATAATTCAATTACTCATACCCCACTTCTGCAAGCTTCTATTCTAGATCGGACTCAGGTAAGTACGATTTCACCGACTACCACTGAAGAGTTGTAAGTAAATACACCCACAATTAACCATAATTTATTACCTTTGGGGACGCGATCGCGTCCCTTTTTTATATATGGCAGAAGGCAGTCTCGACTCCTCATATAGCACTACGTGCTAGGGAACAGGGAACTCTTAACAGGGAACAGCAGACTGTCAAAAGGTTTCAGGATTTAGAAATATCCTAACCGCGGAGGCGTAGTGCTATACTAAGTTGCGTTCTATTGTAGTAGTTCGAGTTGGTGAGATTGCTTCCTTCCGCTCCGCGACCGTCGCAATGACAAAATACTATCATCCCATCCTTTCCCCTGTGTTTCTTCAGAGTGTAATGGGGTTTCCAGCTTATCCCGAACTCAGGTTAATCATGTTCGTGTCCGTTGGAGAATTAGGCGACACATACATTCTTCGTAAGGGCACGGCATCCACAATCTTTTGGTGTATAAAATTATCTTACTGATGTTCCCGACCCATCTGTCCCATTCTTTTTTCAAAATGGTATAATTCCTAACTCCTGACTCCTAACTCTTCACTCCTGACTATTTTTTCCTTCACTTCCCCTGTACTTGGTTTATCGACACAAACGGCATAGTTAATTGCCAACAACCGCAACCACAAGGCAGGATGACGGGGTTCCAACCAAGGTTCAATCCGTTTGAGAAATTGTGAAAACCATCCATGTAACAAAACACTCACTAAAGCATGACCAGTGAAATTAATATAATTGCGACTCCAGCGCAGCACATCTTGTGTTCCTGTCATTTGCCAAATCCACAGTAATAATGCGGGATTTCTCCTAGCTGCTTTCAGTGCTAAACGATTAAAGGTTGACCAACTAAATTTATCCTTAATAAAATTATCTGCCACCTTTGGGGGTTCATCTGCTAATAAGCCAAAGAAATTATTCAGCATGGCGTTAATTCTTTGGGGTGGTAAGAATTTACCCGTCGGCACCATCATCCCCTTAGAAAACATCCAGGTAACGGCAATATTACTTTGAAAGGCGCGAATTCGATTCAGATGGGAAAAACTCAATAAATCATGCTTGAGAGCAATATTTAAGAGAGTGGTAAGCCTTTCCAAATTACGTACCAAAGAACCAAAACCAGTAAATACCAAAGGAGATTGGAGAGAAGCCGCATCCCCCATTGCTAGCAAACGATCAAATGCCACGACGCGATCGCGACCATTTGCACTAAAATGACCAGGTATATAGCCGAAGGTGGGTTTTTTCCACACCAATTTGTCCAAATCGCACCTTCGATACTCTGGCAAAATGGTAAAAAAGTCTTCATACATTTCCAACAAAGAACCAGGATTTTGAGGATGAACTTGGTGGTAGTGAAACAAATAAACTGTCAGTTCTTCACCCCCACCGGGAAACAGTTCCCAAATCAACTGCCGCCCCCTGGAAATATCGCCGTGGCTGTTGAGTACATCACCATACTGGGAATCCCATACCCCTGGCTCAAATCCCCCATCAATTACCGCTCCCACTGTGGGGCAAACACTGTCAAAAGCACGAATCCCATTTAATTGCCAAGCAATGGGAGAAGCAGTACCCATAGCGTCTATTAAAACTCGCCCACTCACTACCTTTTCTGTTTGATTGGGTATGTTTTTCACCGTCACTAACACTTGGTTCGGATCGATATCCGCCCGGATAAATTCGGTTTCATCCCAAATATCTCCTCCTGCCCTTTGCAGTTTTTGCCCGCACAACTCCAGTAGTTTTTCTGAACTCAAAGCTATATTTAATACTGTAGGTGTATGTAAAATAGGCGATCGCAAATGTTGGGGATTGTTGCCATCAAAGAATTTATTAAATCCATCTTTGTACTCTCGAACAATTATGGATTCCACCTCGGCAGCAGTGAACAAACCCAAGTTAATTAAACTTTGAATTTCATCGCGGGAAATATTCCATTCCCGGTTCATGCGCCCAAAAGATAAACGTTCCACCAGCAGCACTTTATAACCCAGTTGTGCCATGACAGCAGCGTGAATAACTCCCAGTGCGCCGCCAATATAAATGAGGTCGTATATCGAGTTTGGCTTGTGGGTGGCGGTTTGTGGATGGTCAAAAATTACCTGTTTGGGTTTTTGAGGATTTCTTACCCCTTCCCGCCACCTTTGTTCCCACCAGTACACCCGTTGCAAATCATATTCACCCTTGGGCATTTGCTGGAAATACTTAACCGTTAAGGGGTAGTAAGGAGCTAACGCCTCAAAAATCGATTGTTGGGATAAGTCAATGGCTGGTGGTTCTGGGTATTGGTGGGGGAATCGGTTTCTAATTGCCCCAGTCAGTTGGGTGAGGATTTCTCCCTCCCTAGGAAAGGGTGTGTCACCCCAGCGAAAAACCTTCAGATAGGTGGTACGCTGTACCGACCAAATAAAAATAGAAAGTTCATTAGGTAACTTTTTCGTAATCAATGGCTCACCATCTGTAGGTTTAGCTACTCTCAGCCGTATACCTGACGGCATACTTATTTTTTCTAAGGTTTTTGGCTGAAAATCGTCTTGCAGCCAACTCAGAACAACCTTTGTATCTGGAGTCGGAATTTCTAAATAAAGTATTTCTTTCATGTTTGCTCAAATATCGAAGTAAATCTACTCACAAAGACAGATTCAAAAAATGAATAAAGTACGCTACACTCCGCCCTATCAGTTAAATGAAATTTTAGTTAAGAAACGTTAAGATTCTCTCACACTTCTCATTCATTTTCAGTTTGCCCTCAACACACGCTATGAATTATCCCATTCCAGACAAACCCCAGGAAATCTTTGCTTTAAGACAACAACCCATTGATGAGGAATTAGTTGCTACAGCGATTGCTGGGGTGATTAAAATTGTTAGTTCTCAAGGTCAATCCTTAGAAGAATTAACGGCTCAAGTACTAGCTGAAGACAGTGTATTAGATAGACAACAGCGACGTTGGCTCAGTCAACTCATGTCCCAAGCCTGGGAAAGTTTTTCCTAACAAAAGCCTATAGGGAAAGAGGGAAGGAGGGAAGAATTCTAACTCCGAACTCCGAACTCCGAACTCCGAACTCCTAACTCCTAAATTACACACACTCTACCAACCATGAATTAAACTTATTAGTTGTAGTGTTGATGCAATTTTGTGGGCTAATTGTTTTATGATTATTAGGCTTTCAGCCACAGTTTATGGTATGGCAACGGCACCAACTGTAACTCCGGACAAAACCAATCAAGTTACTCAAAAACCCTATCCCAACTATAAAGTGATTGTGTTGAACGATGATTTTAATACCTTTCAACACGTAGCTGAATGCTTGACGAAATATATTCCAGGCATGACAAGCGATCGCGCCTGGGAACTGACGAATCAAGTACATTACGAAGGTCAAGCGATCGTCTGGATTGGTCCGCAGGAACCAGCAGAACTTTATCACCAACAATTACGTCGAGCTGGTTTAACTATGGCTCCTCTGGAATCGGCGTAAAAACTATGACTAAACCCACAGCAGATACTCGTAAGGGAAAAAATCAAAAAAGTGGCAGGCTTGTTTGGAATCATTCTACCCATCTCCCTGGCTTAATACCTCTTTTGGAGCGTCTTTGCAAGGTGGAAGGGATGCAAACTATTACACCAGGGGAAATTGGACGGGTCAAAGGTCACTGTCCTCAGTTAAAATTGCGGGTATCTGTCCCCATCAGGGGTGGGTTTAAGCTAATTGCCCGTTTAGGAAAAACTGTACAAGAGGTGTTTGTAATTACATCTCTGGAGCGGGAGCATTTACAAGACGAAATTGCAAAACTGCTTAAGTAGGTAAGGTGATCCCCGACTTCTGAATCAATATCCGCACATTGTAGCAATTCCTAGGATAGAAGTCGGGGATCTATGTGTTTAAGAAAAGGGAATTTATTCCTAGGCGGATATTTGGGCTAGTTGAGAATGGTGCAAGTTATCAGTCAACCATCAACCATCAACCATCAACCATCAACTAACAACTAACAACTAACAACCATTTTCAAGCTAGGTAATATCAATTGTCACTTCTGCTACCATCTTGATTAACGAAAGTCCCATTAAACTTTTGCGATAAATGCAACAAAGCCTGTTCTAATTTATGAGAGAGCTTAATGGGTAAATCTCCAGAACGGACGTGTAAGTCTTGTTGGGGGAAGGGAATTTCAATATCATGGTGGTCAAGGGAATCGGCAACGAGAAAATAGATGTCGCTCTTGATGTTAGCTTGGTGACTAGGTTTATCAATCCAAACTAGAAGTTCAAAGTTAAGGGCACTATCACCAAATCCTTGAAAAAACACCTGAGATGGGGGAAATTTCAACACATCACTATGGGCATCAGCAGCATCTAAAAGGGCGATTTTTACCTTTTCAATATTAGAGCCATAGGCGACCCCCACAGGAATATTAATCCGTGAAACTGGGTTTTGGTGACTCCAGTTAATGACTTCTGTTTCTAGAAATCGGGAGTTGGGTACAATAATAGAGACTCTATCTAGTGTGCGAATCACTACACTGCGAGCGCCGATATGTTCCACCGTTCCCATATATTGCCCGACTTCCACAAAATCCCCTACTTGGATGGGACGCTCGAACAACAACACGATTCCGCTACCGAAGTTTTTGGCAATATCTTGAAAGCCAAAACCAATACCTACACCCAAGGCACTAGCAAGAATTGCCAGGGAACTCAAGTCCACTCCCCAGACTTGTAAGAGAATTACACCACCAACACCAATTAGGGTATACTTACAAATAACAGCGATCGCTTCTTGTATCCCTAAACTGATTCCTAGTGCCCGCAATACGCGAGAACGCAGTAAATTTGTGGCTGCACCTGAGAGAATAATCAACCCCAAAAAGAAACCAATCAGAATTAAGACATCTATCAGAGAGTAAGTGTTTGTCAGAATCGGAGAAGTTAAACTGACAATGATACTTTGACGAAGTTTGTAACTCCAGTACCTAGTAAAGGGGAATCGGTAAGTAATATAAATTATAACTCCAATCCAAACCGCCGCCCGTGCTAATAGAAGGGTAGATTTCAACAAAAAATTTAGGGTTTTAATATGATGATCGCCGGATGATGCCTCAGATGGTAACATTTGAGCACATTGGCGTTGTGTGATTTGCCACAATCTTCCCAAACCCCGATTGATAAAAAACGCGATGATGACAATCACAACACTGAGTAAAGATGTATTGCGAATAAACTTGACACTCCTCTCTTGTTGTGATTTTTGAACCACTGTATGAATGTCATTAACCCAAGTTTCAGCTAGTTGTTCTGGGGTAGTATTAGGGGGGGCATTTTGGGGGATATCTTTGGTAGTGACGGTTAATAGATAGCGATCGTTAATCCAAAGGGTAGGAGAATTATTTTCTCGTATAATTTCCACCTGCGGTTCTTTTCCGGATTTGACAACTGCTTTGAGTTGAGAAATGACGAATTCAGCCCTTTGTTTAGCCGTAGATGTTTTTGTGGTGGCACTTACCTGAAAAATTTGTCTTCCATCCACCACAACAGGGGCATATTGTTGAGATTGCCCTAGGGCTGGTGTTGCAAATAATCCGCAGATGAGTGCCAAGGCAATAATAGCAACTTGGAAAAATCGCTTATACCTCATCCGAGTCCGAATACTTCTGTGATATTTCAGCATCTTTACGGTCATCTACTTATTAAGCGATTCTCTAAAGAGACGCTACGCGAACGCATTCAATAGTACATCTTTCTAGTTTAGTTGTTCTCGCTGTTAGTGGACGATTCCGTATATTCAACCACAGAAGATATTTCTAGAAATTTTCTTTAGTATTGCTCCAGATTAATTTTGCCGATCATCCACTGTGTTTGATTCCTGGCACAGAGTCCTTGATTGTGCAAAGCCAAATAAATATATTAACGCGGTAAAATATCATCTAATCTGAGTTGAAGGCGAGGTAACAGAGGTGAATAAATTGGTTGACTAAGACGATATTGTTGTTGGGTATAAGCATCATCAACCAATTGGCAAACAGTAAAAGTTGGTTGTTTGGGTTTACCAATAAATGCAGTACCACCCAGTCCCCGATAATCGACAATCCAGTATTCAGGAATACCTAAAAGCGCATATTCTTCAACTTTCCTAGCATAATCAGTTTCCCAATTGCTGCTAACAACTTCAACTACTAATTTAACAGAGCGTCCCAAAGTAATTATGGGTTCTCGCTCCCAGAGAGGCTCATTTCCGAGAACAGTTTCATCGAGAACCACAACATCAGGACGACGAACAGTTGCAGCATCAGCAAGAGGGTAAATTAAGCAAGTACGGGGAATAAACCAGGGAAGTTTTTCAGTAACAAGGTGAATACCTATTTGGGTTGCTGTTTTTCCGCTCACCGTTTCATGGGGACCTGTTGGTTCCATATCTATCAATTCTCCGTCTGCCAGTTCGTAACGGGGATTATCTCTATACAGAGAAAGGAAATCCTCAAGGGTGAGCATTTTTGGGGAGATAGATGTCATCTAAAAATCTCCTAAACAAAACTTTCTTAATTATAGGTAGCCTAAGCACCAGAAGCACATAAGTATTGTCATTCTTGCTTGTGTATTTCCTGCTTACATTATCGTCGTAGAATTCAGCACACTCCTATCTTGTGCGGAGAGAAGATGAGTCAAATTCAAGAAAAACACACTACAGCAATGGATTTGGCGGAAGCAGCTGTTACAGCCAAATTTAGAGGTGATTTAGAACAAGCATCCCAACTTACCCGACAAGCTTTTGAGAATGAGCAAGCCGCCGCCGCATTAATTGCTCATCAATTAGATGCAGAACCAACTCGTTCGATTTTACATCGCAGTGCTGCAACTCTGGCGATCGATTGTGGAGAATTGAAAGTGGCAGAACGTCTAATCGCAACAGCCTTATCTGGAAATCCTCCTGAAGAAATTGCTCAAGAATTGAAGGATTTATTTATTCAAATTAATCTACGTCCATATTTAGAACGTCATGGAATAAATGTTGACGATCAACAAATCAATTCTTTGATTTTACAGATTCAAAACTAATAGACTAAATAGACCGGACTACGTCTTTGAGAAAGTGCGTTACCCCTGTAGCGTTAAGCTTCGCTGCTCGCAAACTGTCACAAGGGAAAAGTACTCCCTTCCCGCTAGAAGATTACCTATGTTTATTCATGCCTAACACGTAAATTCATACTCCAATTCAGCAACGCCTAAAAAAATAACCCCCATTTTTTGCGACAGAACCCTAAATCTTGCAACCATAATTCGAGCAAATTTAATTCTTTTTGGGGAACAATTTCTACTTCTACCAACTTTTCATAACAAAGACGCAAATTATTGCCGATCTGATTTGGTCGATCTGATAGAGTCAGACTATTAAGAATTTCCATAATTTTTACGTTATTCAGGTAGCCTGGAACTTCATCTTTAAAGTCACGGATTAAAGAATGTTCGTTGCGATCCTGAAAAACTGTTGCGTTTCGGAAAGCAATGTGCTTGCCCAACTTGTATAAGCAAATCTGTGCAACGAACGATCGCCAAATGTCGGTCATGCGAAAACTTACGAAGCTAGGGAGATAGAGGAGTGGATATACCTCTGGGAACCAAAGGGTGTTCTGTGAGTTGAACGGACAGAATATACCGTCGGACAAGATAACTGTGTTCGACCTAAATTTTATTTCTCCTTCTGTTGTTAAGCGAAAAATTGAATCGACATCAGGATCTCCATCGGCTAAAAATTGCTGAATGGGACACTCAAACTTAGATCGATCGCCTAAAGAAGTCTTATTTTTCAAACTTTCGTTCACGTACTCCAATGGAAACCCACGGGGCCAAATTCTAGCATCTGTGAAGTGGGTATAGATGTTCTCCCACCCTTGCTTTTGAACCGGTTGACCTTCTACACACCTGTCAACTGAAACTAGAAAAGAGTTGTAGGGTATATTATCGTCGTCTGTCTCATAAATGATTTTTGCTCCATCTCCTATGGCTTTGAGATAACCGATGTTTTTTCGAGCGTAGTGATTGAAAGGACACTCTTTAGCATAGGCACTATCAAATTCCAGTTGCTCTTGAACTCCAAAGTATTGAACGCCTTCATAGTTCCAGTCATTTGGGGTTTTCTTATCGCCAACTACGATGAGGTTCCAGTCAGGAAATTTTCTGGTTAGTTTTCTGATTCCCTCTGTAGGATAATTGATAGTTGTGATGACAATGGTTTGACTTTTTATCATAGCAATATATCCAATTGTGATCGCCTACAATGGCTCGTAATCAAACATTCCTTCCTGATAAGCTCTTTCTTTTAAGAAAAGTAGCTGCTGAGTTTCAGGAGGATTTAAAGTTTTAGACAAGTAACTAAGAAACTGAGTCTTTTGTTCGTTATTTAGAGAAGAATTTCTGACTATATGTGTAGCAAAATTAAGGTTTTCATGACAAACACAAAATAATACTGCTTTGATCACTTGAGATTCGCTAAACAAATGATTTATGTCTCTTAGTTGAATGGTCAGATTTTAAGTATTTGCTTTTCTGATTTGCAACTAGACTATTCAGTACCCAGCATAACGTTAACAATTTTGCTGGCAACTTGCTCCCAGGAAAATTTTTCCAGGCAATATTTTTGACCAGCACTTCCCATTTCCTGTAATTTGTCTGGATTAGAGAAAGCTTGCAAAATTGCTATCGCTATGGATTCTGGGGTTGGTTCGTCTACTAAAAAACCGTATTTTCCTTTGCCAGTAATCTCTGGAAGAGAATTGCGATTTAAACCCAAAATTGGAGTTTTGCATGCTAAGGCTTCCAAATAAACTAATCCCCAAGGTTCGTTTAATGATGGCATGGCAAATAAGGCAGCAGTGTGGAATAAATCTTGGAGTTCTTCCCAAGGAATAAAACCAGTTACACTTACCCCAGGAACAGAACCGATGAGTTGCTGATATTCCTTTTGTCCTACAATTACTAGCTTTAGAGATGGGTTTTGTTGTCGCGCCTTTTTGAAGCCTTCTAGGAGTAAATAGCCACCTTTATCCTCAAAGCGAGCTTTAGCTACAAACAGAATATGTCCATTTTGGTAGTCTTTATTGCCCATAAATGGTTTTATTTTTCCTCTACCAGTGCCCACAACTGTAATCCGATTAGGCTCTATTTGATAATGGTTAATTAAGTTTTCCCGAACGTATTCAGAGATAGAAAAAAAATGTTTAATCTGAGCGTAAGACTCTCGCTCTAGTTGTTCGGCAAGCGATCGCATTTTGGGGGGATATTGAGCTATATTAGTCGTGTATTGAGACCACAAGTTCCAAGTTGAGTCACAGAATAAATAATGGTCTACTTCCGGTTCTGGCTTGCGAAAGGGAAGATCCAATGTATCCGTATGGAGAATTTTCCTTATGCTGAGAGCTTTAATTTGAGCCAGGAGCATTTTGGCACTGTGAGTTCGAGGTAATCTTCCTCTTCTGTAGTCGGTTCTATATCCACCGAGTTTGTGAACTAGTAAATAAGTAAGTTTTTGATATTTTTTCAAGTTGGAGTTAATTCCCAGCACTTTCACCCCCACCTCCTCCATCCCGCGAATAATATTACTGGGAGTACCCGACCAAGTTTTTGGATTTTTGGGATCTCCCGCAGAAGAGGCGATCGCGATCAGATTTTCTTTTTGGCTCATTACCTCTTAACCCTCTTGTATTATTTTTTTGGTTATCACTTAAGCCAATATCAGTAAATCGAAAAGTTTCCCAGAACCCTTGTCAAACTTTAATAGTCCAACAGTCAGATGAAAGTCGCAATTATCATTTCAAATTTAGTATTTTTTCTCCCAAGAATAACTGCATTCGCAAAATTTTATTTTTTGGTAGATAGCCTTGGACAAATTAGCAGATACAGTAAACTATTGTCTTACTAGGTATGTTTGATTACGAAACATCAACACCCTTAATTGTATTTTATATGTCACAGACCGCTGAAGAGAATCGAATATTGTTACTTTTTTTTACATTTTCTATGCCATGGCTACCCTAATGCTCCCGATATGAAAACTAAGGCAGATGTAATTGAGTAATAGCTGTTTGTATCTGCTGGGAAATTTCTACTGTTTTTTGCAGAGAGGCAGAAAATTTACGAGATGAATTACCAGTCATTTTAGACACTTTGGCAATTTCTTTCATGGCATTGGTCACTTCTTTGGAAGTTTCGACTTGAGATGTGGTGGCTACAGCGATCGCCCGCATCAATTCATCAATTTGACTATATACATTGGCAATACGACTGAAGGAAAGCCTATGATTCTCCAATAAATTAGAACCTTCTGTAATTTCTGTGGATTCTAATTCCAGGATTTTACCCACCTCTTTGGCTTGTTGTTGCAGGTGACTGGCGATACTATCGATTTCAGTGGTTGCACTAGCAGTTCTAGCAGTGAGTGTGGCGATCTCTTCTGCAAGTAATGTGAATTCTTGACCCCTAGTACCCATACGAGTAGCTTCAATGCCTGCGTTAATAGCTGCTAGGTTGGTTTCCATAGCAATCTGGTTAATGGATGACACCACCTGGGAAATTTCCCGTACAGATTCCCCCATCTCTTTAACTTGATCGACTGCTGTTACTATGGTTACTCCCAAACCCAAGAGAAAATCTATTGTTAGTCCAATTGCTGTGCCATTATTTTCAGTACTGCAACCAGCCGCATTAGTTATAGCTAGTACTTGTTGAGTATTTGTAGCTACATCTTTGATGGAAAGTCTCATATTTTCCACCGCATCTAGAGTGCGCCCAATTTCTTCCGATTGTTTGAGTGCAGCGATCGCTAATTGGGAAATAGCTCCAGAGTTCTCTGCAATCGCTGTATTTACCTGGCGATCTGCGAGTTTAATTTGGGTGACAATTTCTTGCAAACGATCTGCGATCGCATTTACACATTTAGCAACAGTACCAATTTCTCCATGACTGGGTTGAGCGCGTACTGTTAAATTTCCATTGGCAATTTCTGTGATGGAACTCAGCAATTGTTGGAGATGGAGTTGCAATTGTTGATTAGTTTCTGTTTGTTGCTGTAAACTCTCTTCTGACTGGGAAAGAACTTGCAAACTATTCTCTAACACATTAGCTCTCTCTAAAGCTAGTCCAATATGTCTGGCTAATTGCTCCAATAAATCCATTTCTGATTGTTGCCAAACTCTGATTCTGGAAACATCATGGACAATTAATAAACCAAATAATTGGTCATTTAATAGAATAGGTGCCACTAAATTGGCATCAATTGTGAATGAAGCTAATTGCAAACCATCAATTTCTTTGACTTCAACATCGCCCCAGGGCAAATTTTCTAAATATTTTTCTACCCATTCCTTGGGAAGAGGGGTATCCAAACCAATTGCTAAATCAGGAGTTCCCGATTCCCTGTTACTGTAGCGGTTCTGTCGGAACATGGCGCATATCACATTAGCTTGCAAATGTTCGTCTAATCTGCATATCAATACTTGTTCTACCTGCAAAGCTTTTTGTATATCTTCAACTGCTAAATTATAAATATCCTGGGAGTTTAAAGAACCAGACATATGGGTAGCCAGTTCCTTCAAAGCCTGGGTATGTTCCAACAAACTCACCCGTTCTAGACTAAGTCCTACCTGAACAGCCAGTTGACTCAAGAAATTAATTTCAAAATACTGCCAAATATGGGGTGCCCAGCAATAATCAGCCATTAAAAACCCAAATATTTGGTTATCTTTCAGAATTGGCGTTACTAAAGTCGCTTTAATTTTTAATTTTTGCATCAGTTGCAAATATTCAGGAGCCAACTCGTTTTCTAAAACATTATTAACCGCAATTAAACCATGTTGTTGACAAATATCTATTAATTCCCGAATAGCTGCAATATTTTCGATATTTTTCCCTGATTCTATTTGTACTCCTGGAGCAACTGACTCAGCTAAAACTTGTAAACTATTACGAGAATTAAAATGATAAATTACTACTCTATGAGCTTCAAGTGCTATGCGTGATTCTGAGACTGCCTGATTTAATAAATCATCACTATGTAAAGACTGGCGAATATCAATCAAAATATTGGTAAATAGCTCTAATCTTTCAGCTTCAGCTAATTGATTATTTTGCAAATCTTGTAGTCGATCTGCCATGCGATTAATGCTCGCGCCTAAAGCCGCTATCTCGTCTTCCCCTTCTATATTTATGCGAGTTTTTAAATTACCTTTGGATAATTTTTTCACTGCCATAGTCGCAGTAACAATGGGTAAAGTTAGACGATTGACTAAAATTATTACTGCTACTCCCACAAGCAAGGCTGTAACTATAGTCCCCATCCCTAAAATTAGTAATAATTGTTCTTGAGTGTTAAAAGCTATTGCCTTATCTGTACTCAAAATTAATTGCCATTGTGGAGCTGACAATTCTTGAGCCTTATTCCAAGGTATAAAAGTAGTTAATTCTTCTCTATAATTAATTTTATTATTTAAAATTCGAGTAAATATATGATCTTTGTTGTAATGTTGCCAATTAGAAAAAATTTCTTCTGCATTCTTACCCATGTTTTCTTGATGGCTAGACAAGAAAACGTTACCTTGAGCATCAATGAAATAATATTGGTCTTGCTGTATCTGAGGATGCTGTATTATTTCCTTCAAAGCTTGTATCGGCATGATAGCTTTGATAATGTAAATTATTTGATTACTAACAGTATCTTTCACAGGTACTGCCAGATAAACTTTAGATTCTTTAATACTTTGGTTAGTCAGTAAATTCCCAATTTCCGGCTTTCTTGTATTCAATATTCTTTGCAATAATAATTCTTGACCTTGATTGGATACATTCCCATTAGGCGTTTGTATAACTACATTACCTCTAACATCTAATATAGTAATACTTTCATATATCCCATGAATATTATGCCAATTATTTAGCTGCGATTTTTTTGCTGCAAGACTAATTTGATTCCTTATTTGAGGATTAGACAGCCAATCTAAATTAGCAAGTAACTGAATTTCTTTTTCCCTTGCTTTCAGATAATGCTCAACATTATCTAGTATCCATAATGCATTTGCTTGTTTATTATTTGTGATTTGCCTGGTAACTGATTTATTAACTAGAGAATAAGTCGCTATGCCGATACCCAATATTGGTAATACACCAATGACAACAGCAAAAATAATTGCTTTAGTTCTTAAACCTGTATTTTTGAGCCAGAAAATTATTGTATTTATAGATAAATTTCGAGAGTATATCTTCGGTTGTATTACTGTTTCAATTTCTGTGGCAGAGTTTTTTCTTGTGTGGTTAAACTTATTTTTACGTAGTGAAACATTTGTCTCTAAGTTTATCCGATTAATCATGAATTACCCTCATTTATAATCAAAAATGTAATGGAAATATTTTTAATTGTATATAAAAAAGCAGGAATTATTTTTTTTAACAACGAATATATTTTACTTGATTTGATTGTTAAATAAAATTAGGTAATTATAGAAAAGATTACCAGATGGTGCGTTACGCTACGCGATAATACATCCTACGTGTTTTAAGGGCAAGCGCAGGCTACGCTAAAAAAAATCAAATAGTAATCCTATAGATTGCATTTTTTAATGGCTAAATTTCATTATTAATCAGTTAATTTCAGATTAACATACTTTTAATTAATCCCCATTTAGTTAAAAATTTTACCAGATCAATAAGTATAAAAATGATACATCGAAATTTCAAATTGTTGCGTTCAATTTAATATTGGAGAATACTCGCATTTGGTATACTTAATTTATCAGCGATCGCACAGGAACAAAAAAGAATTGTATCAGCGAGATTATAGTATTTCTGTGGGTTGAGATACAGTTATATTATGAGTCTATATTTAGGGTAAAAAAAACAAAATTTTTCTTTGGCAAGGCAAGGGATGAATCCTCTTTCTTGAACCAAGCAAAGTTGAAAATTTATCCGATCACAGATTACACAGATTCCACTGTCCGTGTAATCCAAAAATCCGTGATCCATAAATAAATGATACTGTTGGCGAATGAATGAATGGTCTAGCCCCTCATTTCTCGTGACTTGCCTCTGGCAAGGAATGCAGCGATTGAGGCTCCCGCCTCAAATCCGTGCTGGAGGCGGGAGCCTCTAAAGAGTGCATTTGGGGGCTGGAGGTGTGGAAACCAGAGAGACACTCTTATACCAAGTTGCAATCAAAGATAGTAGATGTCCGCAGCGTAAAGCCTACGGCTCCCGCTGCGCTTACCGCGTAGCGTGCGCGAAGCGCTCACGTAACGTAGTGGAGCGTGGCAATCCCATCCACAA
>JASJDS010000017.1 GCA_030065055.1 Calothrix sp. MO_192.B10 | reverse complement strand
AGGAAATGTCATAAGTCCTCAGAGCAGATGTCCGATAAAAGGCTACCCACTAACCAGATAGCCAATAAGGGTGAAAAGTTAGATGGTAATGCCTGAATCTCAGCGTCTTCAGACCTGAGAGTGGCTCAATAGCACAAAAATCATCCTTGCATTACCACGATTTAAACTAGTCACAGTAAAGCTTTTATCTTTTTTGGAGATGTCTAATATACAGGCTACTTTTGTTAGAGATGTCTACTGCTTTTTACATCGCAAGCACTTACTCGCGACTCCATTACATTTGTTTCCATATTTAGGACATCCGGTAGCATAAGTCTCCCGTTGTGATATCTCTTGACAGTATTGACAAATGAAGTTGTAAACCCTGGTATGGATAATTCGGTCATGTGCTTTGACATTATATTCCCGGACATGAATTTTTTTGCTTGGCATAGTTTTAATAAAAATGGTAAGTGGACAATGATAATGATAATCACTCAAGGTTTGACAAACATCAAAGTAAAAAAAATAGGGATAAAATTTCTATGGTTATTACCTTACAAACTAAAATTGTCGAGCAAAACAAGAAAATACAAATAAATAAAGGAGATTCGAGGGTTTTTCGGTCTTGATCAAAACTAGCAGCATACGCATAGGTCTACTTTTTGAAAGGCTTACCCTATCTTGGTTTTAGGTTTGATGTTCGTCGTGGATGTGTAAGTGTTCGTGCCATTAAGAGCAAATATTAAGACATACACTTGCCAAAGTTGTGTTACAAAAGGCAGCAGACTGACAATTACCATCCGTACACAATGGGTTCCCACCAGTATCGATTTGCGGTCAACACGGTCAGCCAAAGCCCCTGCCAAGGGAGACAGCAAGACAAAGGCGGTAATCCGCAACGTCAATGCCAAGGCAAGTACAACCGCGCTATTATCTCCTGCTAACTCAAAAGCCAGCAGAGCCAAGCCTACCCAAGTTAGTGCGTCTCCTAATAAATTAGCAGTTTGAGCTGCATAAAGCCTTGCAAATACAGGATTTTTCAAACTGTCAAAGAAATGAAGCTTTGTAATCATGCTCCGGAGCGTGTTTATAAGAATACTCGTTGAAAACCCTTGAGCGGTGAGTCTCGAAGCTTGGCATAGAGATTTAGACGTTCTTTATACATCAGACTTGTGTATGTTAGCATTAATACGAGAATGATAATCATTCAAACTACAGGTATTACGTTGAGAGGTCGAAAAAATGTCTGATGTTATGCTGCTTGGAGTTAAAACCAAATTAAATCTGACTGATGCTCAGAAAGTTTTAATGTCTAAGCACGCTGGCATTAAGAGATTTACTTATAATTGGGGTTTAGCTACTTGGCAAGAACTGTATAACGCTGGTTGTAAATTTAATCATAGAACTCTACGCACCTTTTTCAATAAACATCTTAAAGCTGAGTATCCTTGGATAAAGGAGAAAGGTATTTGTCAGAAGATAACTGAATTCGCTTTCGAGGATTTAAATGCTGCTTTTTTTCGTTTTTTCGATGGAATAGCTGAGTATCCAAAGTTTAAAAAGAAAGGAAACAATGATTCATTTACAGTGAATTGTGGCGGCAAACCTATGCCATTTGGAGGTAATTCTATTAAATTACCTACAATTGGTTGGGTTAAATTACATGAAGGACTGCCTCATGGAACCACCTCTAAAGTAACAATATCCAGAATTGCTGATGATTGGTATATTGCTTTTACTTACTACCATAAGAAGCCAGTTAAAATTGTTGATAGGATCCCAGCAGTAGGAGTTGATTTAGGAATAAAGACCCTTGCAACTTTATCTACTGGGGTAATATTTCATAACGCTAAATATTTAGCAAAGAATCTCAAACAAATAGCACATTTACATCAGGAATTACAACGCAAAATCAAAGGAAGTAATAATCGGAATAAAGCAAAGACGAAATTGCAAAGAATGCATCGCCGTATAGCTTTCTTAAGGAACGACTTACTCCACAAGATAACCAATTACATATGCAAGAACCACGCGATAATTGTGATTGAGGATCTAAATATTTCTGGTATGCTAAAGAATGGTAAACTTTCTAAAGCAATTTCCGATTGTGGCTTTCATGAGTTCAAACGCCAATTAGAATATAAATCAAAGAAATTTGGCTGTGAATTAATAATAGCTGACCGCTGGTATCCATCTTCTCAATTGTGTTCTACTTGCGGACATAAGCATGAATCATTAACTCTGAAAGACCGAGTTTACAAATGTTCTAATTGTGCTTTGTCAATTGACAGGGATTTGAATGCCGCGCTTAATTTGTTGAAATTAGCGTTCAATTGCGTTCCAAGAAATTGAGGATGGCTTGTCCTTGAATGCCTACTGACGGTTAACCGCTCCCATGCCCCGGATGAAGTAGGAAGTAATTTTTAGCTTGTCTAGGCTTGTCTAAACTTTACAGAGCAGATGATACTCAGGTAAGGTAACACAAATCTATTACAAGGAGCAGGAAGTATGGTGACACTAAACGACGCGCGTCGGGTGATTGCGGCAGCGGAGAAAAAGGCGGAGGAGATTGGTCAGCCTATGAATATCGCGGTCGCTGATAGCGGAGGCAACTTGGTTGCACATGTGAGGATGGATGAAGCTTGGATTGGCAGCATTGATATTTCGATTAAGAAGGCATACACATCACGTGCTTTCGACATAGCTACTCTGAACCTTGCCGAACATAGCCAATCAGGGGACCAGTTCTTCGGGATACATGCGTCAAACGATGGGCGTGTAATGATCTTTGCCGGAGGGATACCTTTGAAGCGAGATGGTAAGGTTGTTGGGGCAATCGGTGTCAGCGGTGGGTCAGGAGAGCAAGATCATGCAGTGGCAGAAGCCGGGGCTGCGGCGTTCTAACTGCTGCGATGCGCTGTCTAAGGGGTCAAATGACCATCCGTACAGAAAACCCCGTCCAACATCACCTTCTCTGTGCACAGGTATTTTTAAACTGGTAGAATCTCCCGCGTTCTACGCGGGAAAGTGTCAATTACAACATTACCCCCAACTGAAAATTGCTATGGTGGCAAGTTATCCTGTGCTTCAAGTTGCCCAGATCAAATAACCGCCCCAAGCCAGAATGAAGGTAAACATGATCGCCGCGATCGCTTGTCTTAGCATCAATCTCAAAGCAAATTTGGGTGATTGTTCACGAGCGATCGTCAGTGCTGTCACCAGACAAGGTAACAGTACCCCGGCTAGATAAACGCCTGTAAGGATTTGCACAGGGGACAACAGGCTGACCGTATTTGGTTCAGCAAATAGCAGTAGCCCGTCTTTGCGAACTGATGCCAGAATCACAGGTAACGCTGCTTCCGGTGGCAGCCGAAACAAACCCATTGTTGGATCTATCAACCGACTCAAATCATTCAAAACACCCAACCAATCCAAGACAGAGGCAATCAACGCGATCGCCAAAAAGATGGGAATCGCTAAAGTGAAGAACTGGTTGAGGGTACCCTTTGTTTCGCGCCAAATGGCTGACCATCGAGGAACTTCCAGGAAAGTGCGATGCTCAATCATCAGCCGGTTTTGGGGAGAACGAGCCGACTTGGGCGCAATCAGGCGCGTATAAATCAACGTTGTGATCGTCAGGTAGACCAGGTAAGGAATCACCAAGTAGGGCAAGTTTGCCGCACTGAATACCCCCAGTGTGCCACCAAATTGGTAAGAACAGGCGGAACCAAAGGCGATCGCTGAAGTACAGGTTTTGCGAGAACAACTGGAGCAGGCACGGGTGCTGATAACGGCTGGTACATTACAACCAAACCCCATAATAATGCGCACCAAGTCTCGTCCCGATAAGCCGAAGGGACGTAACAACGGATGCAAAGCAATGGTAATTCGTTCGACTAAACCACTGGCTTTGTAAGTACCCAGAAATAGAGCATAAAGAATGACCGTCGGCACTGCCCAGACAAACAACAACGGTCCCATTGTTACCAAGCCATAGCGTCCAATCAAAATTTCCTTGGATAGAGATGGTAAGCCAGAGAGGGCTTCTACAGTTGGGTTGACCAATCCCTGTATGAGTGGATCAACGATCGCTGCAAACGTATTGGCAAGCCAGACAGCAAGGACAGAGGGTATCAGCAGCAAGGCGTGAGCCAACAGCCAACCCAAACGGGGATGCTCCAGCAAGGTTGGATGTGGCTCAATCCGCCATCCCAAGGTCATCGATTGCGGTTGAGTAGAAAATGCAGTGGGCTGCTCAATGGCAGTTTTAATTTCCTGGCGTTGAGTTGCGGTCAAGTTTCGAGCATCAACGGTCATCAACGCGAGATTGGCTGCCTGTTGCCAGCGGCGAATAACCTGCTGGGTAAACTCAGATGGCAACACCTTATCCCAAAATGTCATCACCACAATACCCTGTTTGCCGTCCACCAGGGGTAGCAAATCCGCCAGATCTTCATCAGCATGAGTTGCTTTCACCACCAACAAGATCCTGTCACCCTTCTGTAATTGTTCTAATGCGGATCGAGTGGTTGTGGTATCAGAGCGATACAAAATCCCAGGTGTATCGATAAACATCATACCGTCTCCCATGTAGCACTCACAGGTAATTGTAGAGCCACGAAAATTGCTGCTGTAGGGCGTGCGATGGGTCAGAGAGGCAATCAATTGAGATTTGCCGGTATTCTCTTTCCCAATAACAACAATTGTGCGTTGAGTGGATGCAGTGGAGTGGGACATGGGGAAATGGGGAGTGAGTTTAGCAGAGACAGTCATTGTCGCAGCAGGAGAGATCGTCAAGAAACATCCCTGACTGTCGGTAAACCTCAAGAGGTGTGGGGTCAATGCCGAGGCGTTGGGCGATCGCATTTGCAACAACAGCAAAACGCTGGCGAAACTTGTAGATAAAGCAGAAAATAACGTTGCTGTGTCGTACAGAAGGCCCAACTACAAATAATCCAGGGGTGATGGTAGATTCGTCCTCTTCAGTTAATCCAGCATAGCCTTCAGACCAGTTAAACAAATGGGCAATTTGTTTCAAACTGCCCTCAAATCCTGTACAGAGAATGGGTTGGGTGGGTGACACCCACTTGTTATATTCGCTATAAATGGCATAGCCACCAGGAACGGCTTTCACTTCTTCGATCGCGACATCGCCAATCAGATCTAGCCGCCCAGTAGAGTAACAAAACTCGGCCCGCTCAAGGGTATAGGGAGATAAGGAAATACTGGGATCAGTATGGGGGTTTGCCCAAATGCCAGTGCGATCTAAAACTTTGACTCGTTTGTTTAATGCAACTAAATTGTACGCAGCATCCATGCCACTTTCATAGCCACCGACGATCGTAAATTCGCCCCCTGACAAATGAGTCCAGGATCGAATATGAGAATTATGTAAACATAAATCTGCACCAGGAAAAGGAGTTAAGTTGGGATATTGAAATTCCCCAGCAGCCCAAATCAGAAATTGGGTTTTGAGAATGCCATCAGGGACATGAACCAGGAATCCTCTGCACTGCGGTAAAGGTTCAATATGAAGAACTTCAACGCCTGTATAAACCAGGAACCCAAAGTAATCTGCAACCTTCTCTAAATACTGAGCATATTGCTTGCCCGTCAGATGTTCTCGTCGAAAGGCAATGGCAGGAGAGGTTTTGGGGACGATCGCGTTCAAATCAAGATTTCCAAAGCCATGACTGGGAAAAGATGGGGTAATGAAATGCATCTCCTGGGGCCACCGCCGAAAGGACTCACCAATTTGATGCCGCTCCAGGATGGCAAAGTTTTCTAACCCCAGATCTGTCAGGACAGCACCAACGCCAATCCCTGCTGCACCTGCACCCACAACAAGGACATTAAACTCTTCCAGCTTTTCCATGAGGCTCAAAGACAGTTAAAATGATAATTATTCTCATTGTACCCAGCAATTCTAAATTTGAAAGAACACCAGTCTTCCCAAGCACCTTCGGGGAAAAGAGGTATGCCCTCCTTGTTGGCAATGAATCCATCAATTGAAACTGAAAGAAAAAGCGTTGTCTTCACAGGATCCTCCAAATGTAATCGTCTATTTCCGCCGTGGGTGTACCGAACAAAAGACTCGCAGTTTTACCCCAATAGCAAAGTTATTACCCAAACGTACATCACCGGAACTATTTTACACTAGGTAATGTGGTTGAGATCGACCCTTGGAAGTTGTTCGTCTTGCCAAGCACTAACTCCTGGCTGAAATTCATCCCAAGTCTTACGTACTTGCTCGTAGCATTGAGGTGGTGTAATGGGTAGATTTTTCAAGTAAAAGAACGTCGCTTGATCGAAAGACTCCAGCAACAATACAACCTCTGTTGTTGGATCATAATTATCGACAACTTCCAAGATGTGAGCAATCATAAAGTTATGGGGCAAAATTGCAGTGTCAGGAGCCGCTAACCAGGCATTCAGGAACGGCGCAAGGCGAGAACGTCCGACAAAATGGGTTTTGAATGATTCTCCGCCAATCCCCACTGTTGGAGAATTTGTGCTACAAACGATCGCGCCGCGCTGATGACTGAGATGACCAGCCCAAGCATTATAGCCAATGACCAGCAAATTACTGGCAATAAAATCTTGATACCAATTCGATCCATCGTTTGTTTCACTCATAAGGAACCTCCGGTATGTGGGAAACTCAGCGTCTGTGCCCGAAGGGCACGCTTCGCGAACAGACCTGAGAGGGAAGCGACACGGGCAAACGCCACTTGCTATAAGTCGGGGAACCCGCCCAACGCAGTGGCTCATTTATTTGCCGTGAAATGATATAATTCTTTTCAAGGTGAATGACCCAACGCAGAGGATTGACTCGTCCTCAAGGCTTCAAGGGCACGTAACCTCCGCCTCTATTGCGAGTATCTACAAAAATTGAGTCATGGGGCGTGGGGGTGAGTCTACACCTTCTAGAATCGTAACCGCGCCTGAAATTCCACAAACTGAGTAAGCACGCACCTATTTGCGAGTAGCTCAGGGCGGGGGATAAAGCCCAGTCTTTTTAAAGCTGGGAATGGTTACTAGAGACCTCTATTTTGAAAGCCAATCCAGTTGAAATTTAGGCTAAAGGAGCTATGCCGATGCCTAGCAATTAGCAAGACAAATTAGAGGTCGCCTGGATTTAAGCGCGACCCCATTGCCGATCAATCTAAGCACTAAAATATCTAGCGACAGGATGGTAGATGACAAAAGCAGTGGTCGATTGCTCTGGATAAAGCTGTTCGCTCTCATCGATCGATAACCCAATGCGATCGCATCCCAATAATTGCAACTGTGGCACTTGATCGATGACCACCGGACAAGCTGGATAGCCAAAACTATACCGGGAACCCTGATACCTCTGCGCTAATATATCGCGAATGTTATCTGGCTCTAAATCCCCATAGCCCAATTCCCGCCGAATCCTGGCATGACTCCATTCCGCCAAAGCTTCTGCTAACTGCACCGCCATCCCGTGGAAGTACAGATAATCGGTGTACTTGTTGTCTTGATAGAGTTCCTGTGCTTTCTGGGTGGCAATTTCTCCCATAGTGACTGCCTGCATAGGCAAGACATCAAATTGATTGTGTTCGACTGGGCGGATGAAATCAGCAATGCACAGCCGACGCCCGGATTTCTGACGGGGGAATGTCCAAGTGACAAACGGGGTTGCTGTTTTGGGTGTTAAGCCCTGCTCGATGACACTAGGATCGTAAACATGAAGGGAATTGCCGATAGCTGCACAGGGGAAATAACCATAAACTAGAGTTGGCTCCAACCATTGTGACCTGCGAATTTTTTCCTTCCATTCTTCCAAGATCGGATGAACCTTCGATGCCAGGAACCAATCATATTCCTCGCGAGATTGGTCTTTCGGTTTACGGAATTGCCATTGGCCAGCGAACAGTGCCTGCAAATCCATGTACCAGAACAGTTCTTCTAACTCTAGATCGCCACTAGTAAGAATTTTCGTCCCCCAGAAAGGCGGCGCAGGACGTTCGATATCAATCTCTACCGCTGTCGAGCGTTCGGTATCGATGACAGTGGGTTCATCGGATTTGGGCCCATCACCATTGAGTTCTCCATCGGATTTGGGCCCATCACCATTGAGTTCTCGATCTAAATTTTCAATCGCCTTGCGTCCCTTTTGGTTAAACTGAGCAAATTCCCCTGTAAAGCCTTCGGTATCCACCCAGCATTGTTGCTCTTTGGCGGGCATCAGCCGATCCATAAAGGTCAAATCGGCAAAAGCATCTTTACCGTAAATGACCTGCCCTTGGTAAGTCTCTTGACAATCCCCATAGACAAATTTTGGGGTGAGTGCCGCACCGCCTAAAATCACTGGGACTGTAATCCCTTTAGCATTAAATGCTGCGAGATTTTCTTTCATAAATGCTGTAGACTTCACCAGCAAGCCACTCATGGCAATACAATCAGGCTGATGCTGCTCATAGGCTTCGACGATTGCCTCAATGGCTTGTTTAATGCCCAGATTGATCACCTTGTAGCCATTATTGGTTAAGATGATATCCACCAGATTCTTCCCGATATCATGGACATCGCCTTTAACGGTAGCAATCAGGAATTTCCCTTTACCGCGATCTTCGTCCTCTCCTTCGATTTTTTCCATGTAGGGTTCGAGGAAAGCCACTGCAGATTTCATGGTTTCGGCTGACTGCAACACGAAGGGCAATTGCATTTGACCAGAGCCAAACAGTTCGCCCACAACCTTCATCCCATCCAACAAGAAAGTATTGATAATCTCCAGTGCTTTATGGCCTGCATCTAAACCCGCCTTTAACGCATCATCCAATCCAATCCGCTCGCCATCAATAATATGTTGCTTCAAGCGTTGGTCGATGGGCAAATCTGCTAAGGAAGAACCCGCTCTAGCATCCTTCGTACTCACACCCGCAAAAATTTCCGTCAGCTTCGTCAACGGATCGTAAGTGCAAATATCCCCTTCAAATCCGCGATTGTCATAAATCAAATCGCGACAGACCTGTTGATGTTCTTCGGCAATCTTCGATAATGGCAAAATCTTGGCAGCGGAGACAATCGCCCCATCCATCCCAGCTTTCATCGCTTCATTCAGGAAGACCGAATTTAAGTTGATGCGAGTAGCTGGACTCAAGCCAAAAGAAATGTTAGAGACCCCCAGCATAAAATGGACACCGGGCAGATTTTCCCGAATTAGTCGAATTGATTCGATGGTTGCTTTGGCATTTTCCCGATCCTCCTCAATCCCAGTTGAAATTGGTAGGGCTAAGGTGTCATAGAAAATTTCATGGGGTGGAATCCCAAAGTTGAGCGCATCCTGATAAGCCCGTTGGGCAATCTCGAATTTTTTCTGGGCGGTTCGAGCCATTCCCTCTTCATCGATACAGCCGATGACAACCCCTGCGCCATATTCCTTCGCCAATTCCAACACTTTAAAAAATCGCTCTTCTCCATCTTCATAATTAGTGGAATTGAGCAAACATTTGCCCCCGGCGACCTTGAGACCCGCTTCCATTTTTGTCCACTCGGTGGAGTCGAGCATCAGTGGGAGCGTCGTATGCTTCACCAGTCGCGATACTAGTTCTCGCATATCCCGTTCTCCATCACGCCCGACGTAATCCACGTTTACGTCCAGCATATGTGCGCCTTCCTTGACCTGGGATTTGGCGATCGCCAACAACCCATCCCAATCATCTTCATTCAACAGGTTGCGGACTTTCTTAGAACCACTGGCATTTAATCGCTCGCCAACGATTAAAAAAGAATTATCCTGCTCATAGGTTTGGGCGGAATAAATGGAAGCTGCTGCTGGCGTATAGGAGAGGGGCGATCGAATCTCACCCACGGCATTTTTTCGCACCGAACGCTCTTTTAGTGGGGTGTGTTCCACAGCCTCGGCTAAAGCTTGAATATGTGCTGGGCGCGTACCGCAGCAGCCGCCGACAATCTGAACTCCATGTTCCGCAATGAATTGAGTCATGGCAGTTGTATATTCTTCGGGGGTCATTTTATAATGTGCCTGACCGCCAATATTTTCTGGTAGTCCCGCATTGGGAATACAGGAAATGGGGAACGGTGAATTTTCTGACAGATACTTGATATGAGAAGTCATCAAATCCGGACCCGTCGCACAATTTAGCCCCAAAATATCAATGGGGAAGGGTTCCAGAATTGCCAGCACCCCAGATATATCTGTCCCCACCAACATGGTTCCCTGGATTTCCATGGTCACGGACACCATTAGGGGGAGTCGTGAACCCTTTTTCGCAAACACCGCCTCAAACGCACTCAGTGCCGCCTTAATTTGCAGAACATCTTGACAGGTTTCCACGATGAAAAGATCGGCTCCCCCGTCATAGAGACCTTCTGCTTGCACCATAAAGCTCGCTTTCAATTCATCATAGGTAATATGACCGAGGGTGGGTAGCTTGGTTCCTGGACCGATGGAACCTGCGACAAATCTTGGTTTTTCGGGAGTCGTAAACTCATCTGCACAACTGCGCGCCAACTCTGCCGCCTTTCTACTTAGCTCGTAGGCGCGATCAGCTAGATCGTACTCTGCGAGGACTAAGGGGCTAGATCCAAAGCTATCGGTTTCGATAACATCTGCCCCCGCTGCGAGAAAATCACGATGGACCTTCGCCACTGCCTCTGGCTTGGTGATGACTAAATATTCATTACAACCTTCATATTCCACTCCACCAAAATCCTCGGCGGTCAAGTTTTGGGATTGCAGGTTAGTTCCCATCGCGCCATCAAAGATTATCACTGGACGATCTGGACTCTGGAGCCGTTGGGTAAATGAACTATTTAACTGAGGTTTCGGGGCTTCAATACTTAGCATAGGAGTAATGGCTATAGCGGGTCTAGGCTCTCTCCTGCAACCTTTTTAACCTTAAAGCAAGTCAGATCAAAAGGCTGAGGATGATAACTTTGATAACGATAATCATTCTCATAATAGCACGAGAATACCTCATATATGGTAGTTATATAGAAAACGTCAGTATAATAAATAGCTATCCGGCTCGATTCTGGGCGGAGTGGGTGCTTGAAGATTATCTGTTGGAACTAATTAATTAGCGGTAGATATGGGGAATATTTCCAAGTAAATGTCAAATTACGGGGTTAAAAAATCTAAGTGTTCGCCAGATTCTATCTTTAGTTCCTCTAATTTACCTTGCATTTTCACTCTTCCTTGTTCTAGAAAAATAATCCAATCAGCACGATTAATTACTCTGGGACGATGGCTAATTAAAATTGTAGTTTTTTCTTTTCTATGTTGCAGTAATCTATCTAAAACTTGGGTTTCACTGATGGGATCTAAACTAGAAGTGGACTCGTCTAAAATTAAAATTGCTGGATTAGCAATTATTGCCCTTGCAATCGCTAGTCTTTGTCTTTGTCCCCCAGAAATGTTTGTCCCAAATTCTCCCAAAATAGTTTCATATTTATTGGGTAATTTATTAATAAATTCGTCCGCTTTGGCAATGTGACAAGCTTCAACAATTTCCGTAAATGTTACTTGGGGAGAAGCTAAACGGAAGTTCGCTAAAATAGTCCGACTCCAAAAATGTGCTTCTTGGGGAACTAACATTACTTGCTCGCGCCAAGATGTTAATGCGAGGTCACTCAAGTTATATAAACCAATGCTAATATTACCCGATTTCGGTTGATATAAACCAGCAATTAATTTAGCTAGAGTGCTTTTACCACAACCGGATTCACCAATAATTGCTGTTACTTTACCTCCGGGTATGTTGAGAGAAAAATCTTTGAGTAGTTCTGGTCTTCCTGGGTGATGAAAGTTAATATTATTGCAAATAATATCAGCATGGGGATTAATTTTAGCGATGGGTTTTTGATTAGTTTCTGCAACTTCTGGGGTAGAGTCTATTACTTCCACTAGTCTAGTTGTTGCCATTTGAGTACGGGTGAAGGGATTAATATAATTGAGGATGGTAAGAATAAAAGTTAAAAAGTTACCACTGAGGGTATTAAAAGCTAGTAATTGTCCAATGGTTAGTTCCTTATCAATTACTAATATACTGCCGAACCAGAGTAAAATAATTCTGCCTGTGTTGGATATGAAGCTGGAAAAGTTATTATTAATAATTGCTATTTGCATGGCACGAAAACTAGCGTGTGCTAGTTGTCCATAACGGCTTTGTAATTCTGACCAAAAATAGGGCGCAGAATTAGTAATTTTGAGAACAATTGCCCCTTTAAACGTTTCTAATAATACTCCTTGATTTTCGCTACCAATGACTAAGACATTTTGAATTTTTTGGCGAATACTTGGTAGGAATATCAAAGTAACTATTGTCATAATACCAGCTATAATTAAGGGAACTGTTATTAACTTCCAACTATAAAAAATCATTAAGCAGAAAGAAACTAAAGCCACAAAAAATTGACCTGGTAAAGTTACTCCTACTTGGGAAATTAACTGGTTAATTTCTTGAATATCCCTAACTCTACTGACAACTTCACCGCTACGATGGGTTTCATAATAAGGGAGGGGTAAACGTAAAATGACTCTAGCAAATTCTAAAATCATATCTAATTCTAAACGTTGGGCAAAATGGGCAATTAAATTTGATTGCACATATCGCAACGCAGTACTAATAAAATTGAATACTAAAACAGCGATAATTACACTGGTTAATAATTGGCGATCGCCACGAATCAAAACATCATCTGTTAAAATTTGAATTAAGAAGGGAGAAGTCAGGGAAATTAACCCCAATGCTAAATTTAAGAGCAAAACTTCCCCAATAATGGCACTATACCCCCAAATTCGTCCCAAAAAACGAGAAATTCCGGTTTTTTTGTCCCTATCGTCTGGTGCTTGATAAAAATCTGGACGGGTTTCCAGCAGTAACATTACACCATTATGCCAACCAGCGAGTAATTCTGCTTTGGTTAAATACTGCAAACCCACTGCGGGGTCAGCAATAATATACTTTTTCCCCTTACACCCGTATAATACTACCCAGTGGTTCCCTTTCCAATGAATAATGGCTGGTAAAGGTAGACTTTTTCTATCCACAAGTTCTAAGGTTGCTTTCACTCCCCTAGCATTAAAGCCTAAAACTTGCGCTCCTTGTTTTAAATTGAGTAAAGTTGTCCCTAATTGTCCGGTTCCCGTCGCTTCACGGGTACGATTAATGGTGAAAATGCGTCCATAATATTTGGCTATGGATGCTAAACAAGCTGCACCACAATCTTCTGTATTATGTTGTAAAACGACTTGATACTTCATTTGACAACTAATGAGGAGGAAACAACATTAACAGGAGATTCCAGCATTAATATAGAGGGAATCATCTCCGGTTTTGCTAATCGTAAAAGTCCATAACCAATACCAGCTAAACCAGTCATCAATCCTGGTGTTTCTACCCCCAGGGGAACTCCACAAAGCCAGCCATATTGCTTTATACTGGTAATAATGCTGCTAGAAATACTCTGAATTTCTCTATCCCACTGTTGATTTTCTAAAATTTCACGGGCTTTTAATAACAATTCTAAATTTCCTAAATCACCATGGCATAGGGAATGATTTAAACCAAATCCCTGCTTTAAAGTAATATTAATTGCACTAGATATTTCTCTACGAATTTGAGAATCATCTAAATATTTTAAGCAACCTAAACGTCCTAAACCAATACCTGTCGCACCATTACACCAAGTTATTCCCAAGGGGTTTGGTTGAATTTCTCCTTGTACAACACCAGAAAAATCTCGGATATCAAAACTATTAATTCCACGAGATTGATGATGACGTTCGTAATTAATTATCTCAGATGCTGCTACATGAAAACGCACATCTTGACTCACTTCCCATAATTTCAAAAAAGCCCAACTTATACCCCCAGTACCATGGGCAAAACCACCTTGTGCTTTGGTATCATCATCAAGGTTTTGTAATAGCTGTAAACCACATTTTATGGCATTATCTAAGATTAAATCACAAGGGACGCACCGATACAAACTCAATAAGCTAACCAGACAACCAGCTGTACCATCAACAATATCAAAATATTTATTTTGGGGGATAAGGGAACGAATTTTTTCTACCCACCCCACCGCAGCTTGGAGTAATTCCCATCGCTCCCATAATACCCCTAGATGAGTCAGGGTGTATATCACTCCTCCCCAACCACTAAAACCACCTATTAATCTAATTTCCCCTGTATAAGTGACTAATTGTTTTTGCAGAGTCGTTAATCCTGCTGTTGCTAGTCTAGCGAAACTGGTATCTTGAGTAACTTCACTTAAATAAGCTAGAAATAAGATTACCCCCGGTAATCCATCATAAAGACTCCAACCCAAGGGAAGCAAGGACCAACGCTTTCCTCCCACCAAGGTTAAACCAATCCAATTTGCTGCTTCTTGATTCCCTAAAGCCAGTGTTTGTAAATGCTTCCCTATTGCACAAGCATTATTGATTATTTCCTCATTATCAGTCAGAGTTGGAGATGGAGTAAAACTATAAGTTTTCCATCCACTAGTATCATTTTTTAAAGTAAGAGTGGTAAGAGAAGCACGAATAAACCAGAGTTGACGTTGTAAATCTTGGGGGTTGAATTTTTGTAGACGATTTCTAACAAGTTCTATCCCCGATATAGTTAGAAAATCCTGTAGATATTCACCATTACAAGTAATGACATCACGGGAACAGGGACGAGTGGTAAACATTGGAATATCACCACGCCATAAAGCAGTTTCTTCTGATGAAATTACTGTGGCTAAATAGGGTTGATATTTCACAGCCATCCACAGTTTATCAAAATAGCGATCGCGGTCTAAACCATTACGCAAAACATCAGGGTGATAACTATCTTGCAATAACAACGCATAAGTGCGAGTGGGACGCAAAATTACCCTAACTTCATCGTCAGCAAATTTATTGATTAATCCCTCTTCATGCAATAATTCCTGTCGATGTTCTAGTAGCAAATTATAAATAGTAATAAACCCCTCAATTATCTCCTCTATATAATTGAGAATATTCACATTTTTATCATGTAAATGTGGTTGATTTTGCTCCCCTTCTAGTAGACTTTCTCGACATTGCAATCTCATTTCATCCGTACCAATTCCTCCCCAATCCCGGATACCATGAGGTAACACTTGACCCGCAGCACTCCCCATACCACTAATATCCACCCCTTCTGACTGAGAATTTCCCCATAAACGCTGGGGTAATAAACCTACACGTAAAACTGAATCATTTAAATACTCCATCCCTGTTTCCCAATCATTTCTATGTAGACGAGAATGGAACAAAGATTCTAAATCTACCAACACCGGATTCTCACCACAAGCAATCAAATTTTCCCCATGAAAATCCGTCGCTTCCAACATATACAACAAAGCCAAATAACCCCCAATACGCAAATAAAATCTCTCTACCTCTGCTTGAGAATCACAACTTTTATATTCGACAAATTCTACCCACCCATAACTCCCCCGATTGATAATTTTCAACTCCGGGAATAACCAATCTTTCTTTACATCCACCTGCAATTTTATCTTCCCATTTACCCAATTCAATAATTCTTGAAAATGCCCATCCACTGCTAAAGATTTTGGCTTATACACCACCTGCAAACCAGAACTAAATTTAGCAATAATTACCCCTCTTCCCCCACCATGGCTATCACTAATCCCACCCTTTACCTCCACTAACACCCCTGGATTACCCCCAACACCCAAAGTCCGACAAATATCATCCCAATCAGCACACAATCGTTGTAAAAACTCTAAACTTCCATCCACCCAATTATCAAGACAAATGACTAATTGACGTGCTAATACCGGATATTCCTGCAAAATTGAAATAATGCCATCTTTTACATATAAATGTTGTAAAAAACTGACAAATCTTTCCCTGGGAGTTTCCCCCGATAATAACCCCTGCAAACGTGCTACATTTAACTCCAGCACCATCGTTGGAGTCAATATTTCCAATAACTTCTCCGGTAATACAGCAAACAAAATACCTGTAATTGTTTTGACATCAAATGGTAAAGATTTCTCCCCTGGTTGTGCTGTGAATAATTCTTCTATCCCTTGATTCAGTCTATCTATACCCCGACTGATTAACGGTTCAATGCTGTATAAAAAACCCTGAATTTCCTTACCTATAGGTAAATCCGTCGGTGGAACTATTTTTATTTGAGGTGGTTGAGAACAGTTAAAAACTTCTTCCAATATCCCCAACCATGGGGGAGTGGGGATTCGCTGTGTTAACTCCTCTGATGATTCCGATAATATGTAGCGAAACTGACATAAATTAATACCACTATTTTTCAACTTTTGAGCAAACTGCAAATCATCCTCAAAACCAGCTTTTGCCAACCAACGTTTTTCCCTCACCATGGCTAATTCAAAGTCAAATTCATCCTTGAGAGAATCAGTAATCCGCTCCCTCAAACTCAAACCCTGATACCAAGTAGCTGATTGCCATATATTCATAAATTTTTCATATTACCCAGTTCAATTCCACCCTCATTTTTTGTAAAGCTTACGTAAAACTACTAGCCATATCTATGAAAAATACATAATAATGATTATCATTCTACAAAAAGCTGACAATAGTCAAGCAATAATCCCTAGACTTATGCAAAATCTAAATACAAGGTTGCATTCACCCCGTTTTGTGTTTGATATCTGGAAATCCAAAATCTGGTCTGCTTTGCACTTAAGTGTGAGTATCGCAGCTTTATCTATTACCATACCCCAAAGCGCGATCGCAGCTAACTTTTATAATTTCCAAACCATCGACTTTCCTGGAGAATCAGAAACAGCAGTCAGCAGTATCAACAACTCCGGTCAATTTGTCGGGACATTTAATGACGGAGAGAGCGCATTCTTATTCGATGGTGTGAATTTTACCGCTTTTAAGCCCCCTGGTGCAGGAGAAACCTATATTCCTGGAATGAATGACCTCGGTCAAATTGTTGGGGGTTTTTTTGATGCAGAGGATATTCCCCGTGCTTATCTCAAACAAGGTAATACATACAATACCATTAATTATCCTGCAAATCCTCCCCAGGTAACGGTAGGTGAAACCGGACTCTCAGACATCAATAATGCCGGAATTGCGGTGGGATATTATTTTGATGAGAATTTTGATGTTTCCCGTGCTTTTTCGTTGGATACAAACACCAATACCTTCACACCAATTACCATTCCCACAGCAACGGAGCGTACCTATGCTTGGGGGATTAATGATTTAAATCAAGTTGTGGGTTCTTATCGTAGTGACAGTGGATTTTTTGGTTATTTCCTCGACCAAGGGAACATTACCAAACTAGAATTTCCCGGTTCTAGTCTGACTGCTGCTTATGGGGTTAACGATGAGGGGACAATTGTCGGTAGCTTTTTTCGAGAAGCTACAGGTAGAGATTTATACGGCTTTGTCTGGAATGATGGTGTATTCACAGAAATTACAGCCCCCGGTGCAACCCAGACTTTTGTTTCCTCTATTAATGACTCTGGACAGATTGCAGGCTATTACTTTGATGCAACTGGGACAAAACGTGGCTTTATAGCAACTCCAGTACCCGAACCAAGTGCTGGCTTAGGATTGGTAGCTTTTGGTGCTTTGGGCACGGTTTTGTTGGGGAAACGTAAACAAAATCACCAAAAAATAACTAAGTAATTCTCTCTTATTCCCTCCTCATTCCATCTCAAAAATAAGGGGAAAATAGAAACTTAACCCCTCCCCAGACAACTACTCCCCTCACGCTCTAAGATTACCGAAAATTGTAGGCTGGGTTGAGGGACGAAACCCAGCATTATGTTGGGTTTGGTTTCGTTCAACCCAACCTACGTTATAAGAAATCTTCTACCGGGAAGGGAGTAAGGAAGGGTATTCGCCCTAAATAGCTAACTCAATACCGAGTTCATACTTTTCCGGACAGCAATGCTTACAGGTTTTGGTATGGGTTGGATCTGCAACCATCCCCCCTGCAAGGGAAGACATATCTTCCTCTGTCAAGTCAATCAAGCCAGCAGGATTTTCCGGTAGCTGTGCTTGTTGTTCGGGACTGAGACTAGCACGGTAGTCCTCATCCTTCCAAGCACGGATGATATCTACATTGGACATGGTATTTGCCTCCTAGTAAAAAAGCTTACTCAGGTGAACTTTCAAATTATACAGCTCATGAGAATGATTATAATTATCAAAATGTAATGTAAAAATTAAAATTTTTGGGATTTTAATGATGCTTGATGACACTAGTCCCGATAATCTGCGTCCAGTACAAAGCAATGAATTTCTTCCTTCCATTAGTGCTTGGGAAACTTTGGGGGGGTTATTTTTATTGGCAACAGTAGCAGTAGGGATAGGATTAGCAGCTATAATTGAATATCCGGTCAGAGTCAGAACTAAGGGTTTTGTACGTCCTACAGGGGAAGTGCGTATTGTACAAGCAACTACCACTGGAGTAGTGGAAAGGATTTCAGCCAAAGAAAATCAGGAAGTAAAATCTGGAGATGCGATCGCTACTCTAAGTACTGTCGAATTACAAACTCAAAAAAGTCAAATATTGGAGAATATCCAGCAAAAAAAATTACAACTAACCCAACTAGTAGCCCAAATTCGCATCCTGGATACACAAATTATCGCCGAAAGCGATCGCGCTAATCGTAGTGTAGCTTCTGCTGTTGCACAATTGAAAACTATTCAGAGAGATTACGAACAAAAACGGGTGACTGCAACTAGTGGAGTGGAAGAAGCTGCAACTAATATAAAAATTGCCCAAGAAGAACTGCAACAATCCCAAGCAGAGTTAAAGTCAACTCAAGCACAAGTGGGGGCCATTCAAGCTGCATTACAAGCTGCCATAATCAAACGCAACCGTTACCAAATCATCGCAGAATCAGGCTCCATTTCCCAAAATCAATTAGAAGAAGCTCAATTAGCCGTAACTCAGCAACAGCAAGCATTACAGTCACAACAAGCCACCGTCGAAAGCCAAAAACAAGTAGTAGAAAAACAACAACAAGCTTTAACTGCCGCTGAAGTGAGGTATAAACGAGCATTAGGTACATCAAGTCCCAGTCAAGCTGTAGTGTCCATAGCTGAGGAAAACATAGCCCAAGAACAGGCGAAAAAAGCAGTTAGCTTGGCAAAATTAAAGCAAGAACGCAAAAGTCTTTTACAACAGCAATCAGAATTACAAAATCAACTCTACAGCACCCAAAAAGAGCTAAAAAAGCTAGAAAATGAGTTGGGGAAAACCATAATTCGTGCCACAGAAACTGGGACTATCCTCAAATTAGCACTCAGAAACCCCAATCAACTAGTACGTACTGGGGATGCAGTAGCGGAAATAGCTCCTATCCATGCTCCCATAGTTATTAAAGCCCGTGTTGCAGTTCAAGATATTAGTCAGGTGCAAATTTGTAAACATACATTAGTTAAAGATTGCACTCAAGGCAAAGTTGATTTACGTATTTCTACTTATCCTTATCCAGATTATGGTACTCTCAGGGGTGTTGTTAGAGGGATCACGGCTGATGCAATAGCACCACTAACAACTAACGATAGAACAGCTGCACCCTATTACGAAGTTACCATTGAGCCGATAACAACCTATCTAGAGAAAAATTCGCAGCAATATCCTTTACAAGCGGGCATGGAAGTCACAGCAGATATTATGGCACAAAAGGAAACTATACTCAGGTTTATTCTTCGTAAAGCTAGGCTGATTACGGATTTATAAGGGTTTGTAAACAGAGGATAATTTATGTTACGAACGCGCTTAATGCAAATAACTATTACTGTTCTTATAACGCCTAGAGCATTCTGTAGTATGCTAGATATCAATAAATTGGTTCTGATGGGGAACAGCCATCAGATGTAATGGGGAAAGTTCGGTGTAAATCCGACGCTGTCCCGCAACTGTGATGAGATAAATAATATTTGTCTCTTAGTCAGAATGCCCGCCAATTGTTAATCAAAAAACATCTATCTGCGAGGCACAGATGATCAATATTCTTACTAATTCCCAAATGGGAATTAAATTTGTTGTAATTAATGTTGCTGCAACAACTGTGTTAATTACTGGAAATTATTCTGTATATGGGAATGAAATTTCCCAGTCTGAATCGCCACAAGAAGAAGCAGACATAGAACTAACAGTCATTGAAAAGTTATTGAATCAACCTGTTTACTCCCCGTTTCGTACCGAGGGTACAGTTAAAGATGCAACTCGTCCTGTGTATGTAATTACGGGGGAAGAAATTGAAGCACAAGGTGCGCGGAATGTCAGAGAAGCGATGCGATTTCTTCCGGGAATTCTTCCTGATGGTACGACGGGGACGGAATTTCAAGGATTGAGTGGTCAATTTATCCGGGGTTCCAACAGCAATCAGGTGTTGATTTTGCTGGATGGAAAACCAATTAATAATTTGGGTTCGGGAGGGTTTGATTTATCGGAGATACCTAGTAACAATATCGAACGCATAGAGGTTTTACCTGGAGGGGGTTCTACCCTATATGGTTCCGGTGCGATTGGGGGAGTAATCAATATTATTACCCGTCGTCCTACAGAGAAGCCAACTACAGAAGTTAAGGTTAGTATCGGTTCCTATGGGTTGAATCAACAGAGTATTCAAACTAGCGGAAAGTCGGGAAATATTGGTTGGGTGTTGGGATACAATCGCACCCAAGCAGAGTATGATTATCCGTTTTCGATTCCAGAGGCTAATTTTGAGGGAACTAGAGAAAACAATGATGTTATTGCTAACAATTTTAATTTTAAACTCCAAGCAGATATAAATCAGCGTAATAGCATTACTTTTTCAGCACTTTATCTGGGTAAAGAACAAGGTGTACCGGGAGGAGTTCCGATTCCTGTACCTGAATTTGGTCAAGGTTTTTTTAACAGTTTGACTGACAATAATCGTAAATATACTGACCAAGTTTTGACTGATTTAACTTGGAATAGCAAACTGGGAAATGGTGAAGATTCTTTATTAACAGCAAGAATTTATGCTGATTTTTTAAACACTCGTTTTGAAAATTTAACCTTACCAGTTTCTTCTCAACGCAGGTTTGATAACCAGCAAGATTCCTATGGAGTCCAAGTAAATCACAGTTGGAAATTTGCTCAGAATCAAGGCTTGGTTTATGGCTTTGATTATCGTTATGTCACAGCGAAAAACAGCACTTTTAATTTTTTCACTAATGAGAATAGTGTGAGTTACGATGATAGTATCAGTCAAGGGGCAATTTTCGCTAGATATGAAATTGATTTTACCCCTAGTTTTCATATGAACTTTGGCTTGCGTCAGGATTTTAATAGTCTAAGTAATAGCTCATTTACCTCACCCTCTGTAGGTGCAAAGTTAGCAGTTTCTAACTCTACTACCATTCGTGCTAACTATATGAGAAACTTTCAAGCACCCACCCTGTTCAATCTATTTGCGAGGGGTAGTACTTTCGTCGGTAATCCTGACTTAAAACCAGAAAAAGGTAATAGTTTTGATATTGGAATTGACCAGAAATTAGGTAACTTTGGACTATTGCGTTTGACATATTTCAACAATAGGATATCTGACTTAATTTCCTTTAAATTTGCAAGTCCTGTTTCTACCTACGAAAATATTGGTTTAGTGCGAACGCAAGGGTTAGAAGCTTCCTTAAATTTACAATTAGCACGAAATTTCTATGCTTTTGCCAATTATACTCTCAACGATCCGCGTATTTTAGAAAGTAGCAATTCTGGGGAAGAAGGTAATGAATTACGGTTTGCTGGTGCGGATAGTTTAAATTTGGGAATTTCTTATGAAACACCCCAAGGTTTATATGCAGGAATTCTCATGCATTCCCTTAGTGGATATCCAACTAACAATACTAATACAGAGTCTTTACCAGGATATACAACTTTTGATTTTAAAGTTAGATTACCCTTAAGTAATACATTTGTTGTTACTGGGAGTTTAGATAATATTTTTAACCAGAGATATCAATTATTCCCTGGTTTCCCCGATGCAGGTAGAGTTTTTCAAATAGGTTTAAATACTAAATTTTAGGTAATATGGTTAGATAAAGCATCAATAAATACGATGCTTTAATAACAACTAGTAAATTCCAATCCCAAATACCATGAGTGAATTAAAATCTTGGATAACACCATTAAATCGTACCGTCACCGAACCTTTATCAACAGGAGGATATATAGAATATGAAGAATTTGATACCAGTTGTGACGTTTTATCATCACTTACTTACACATTATTTCAACAAAATTGGCAACAAGTAGGAGTAGGACATATTGTTCAAGGTGGTGTATTAGAGTTAGAATTTACTGCTGCACCTAAAATTTGCATTTTATATGATGGATATCTTACCGTAGTCACGGAAGGTTGGCATCTTCACCTATGTATTGAAGCAAATTTAGGTGGTCCCCATTGTAAGACACCACTGGAATTAAGACAACAACGTCAAGTAAGCCGTGCGGCTTTTTATCGACGCTTTAATGCAGAAGGAAAACCTAGAAGTTGGGGAATTGATTTATGGAATGGTGCAGGGGAAAATTTGATGACAATATTCTTACCTAATCCCTATGTAGAAGAAGAAAATTTATTACCAGAAGGGAAACCTAACCTGAGTAAATTAGCTTTGTACCAAGAATTGCGAGAGATTTATGTATTAGGTGAAAAACCAATACCTTTCGATAAAAACCCTTTAAAACATCCCTATATATCTGTTTGCACTTCTACCCGTTGTCTTCCTTCCCAAAACTGGAAACCAACTTTTGAAGCACTAAAAGCAGCAGTTGAAAAAGCAGGTTTGGATATTGAAGTGAGAACTTCTGGCTGTTTAGAAGTTTGTAAACTTGGTCCAGTGGTATTCTATTCAGAAGATAGGACTTGGTATACTCGCGCTAATCCCCAGGTTGCGGAAACTATTGTTAATCAACATTTAGTTAAAGGGGAGAAAGTAACCACAAATTTATATCCACCAGAGTCAAAGTAATTTTAGATTTTAGATTTTGGATTGATATCACATAACAATTTGCTTGCTGTGTGCAACTCAGGAATTAATAGTCATAAAAAATTAGCTACAGTATTTAATCCGGTGGTATTTTTGTCAAGGTGACTAATGAAAATTACACTTCACCAACCAGTAAAATTGTTCGTTTTCTTGACTCAGTTAGTACTGGTTGCTATTTTTGCGATCGCCTGTAATAATCAAACTAGTTCTTCCGTTAAAAAACAAGATAACAGAGAAGAAATATGTACTCAAGATTATAATCCCAATACTGACTACTTCCCTGAAAAAATTACTGTAGATTATGCTATCGGCTTTAATGTAGAATATCGCAAAAATTATAAAATAGTAACAGTTAAAAATCCTTGGCGTAATGCCAAAAAAGGGTTTCAATATATTTTAGTCCAATGTGGCACACCAGCACCAGAAGGCTTTACATCTAGTCAAATCGTCACCGTACCAATAAATTCTCTCGTTTCCCTTTCTACCACTCATTTACCCCATCTAGCCAAGTTAGGAGTAGTAGATAAACTTACTGGTGTTAGCGACACAAAAAGAGTTAATACATCGGAAGTAATGGATAAAATTAAAGCGGGGAAAGTAGCGGAAGTTGGTAGTAATCAGAATCTCAATATAGAAAAAATCTTAGAATTAAATCCAAATTTAGTGATGACTTATGGAGTGGGTAATCCTCAACTAGATAGTCATCCTAAACTATTGGAAGCAGGTTTAAAAGTGGGAATTAATGCTGAATATATGGAAACATCTCCTCTAGGACGTGCAGAGTGGTTAAAGTTTACTGCTTTATTTTTTAATCAAGAAAACCTTGCTCAAGAAAGCTTTAGTAAAATAGCGAAAAAATATAAAAATATTGCTTCTCAAACTAAGTCGAGTAAAAAACTACCCACGGTTTTTACAGGATTTAACTTTAAAGGTACTTGGTACATACCAGGTTGTCAAAGTTATGTTGCAAAATATTTAAATGACGCAGGAACAAACCATATTTGTGTAGGTGATTATTCTGGTAGTACTCCTTTATCCTTTGAAGATGTTTTTCAACGAGCCGTAAATTCAGACTATTGGCTTAATGTTAGTCAATCTTGGAGAAAAATAACAGATATTATTGCTGAAGATAATCGCTATGGTAATTTTGTAGCGGTAAAAAAAGGTAATGTTTATAACAACAATGCTCGTGTAAATCAAAATGGTGGTAACGATTATTGGGAAAGTGGAACTAGTAACCCTGATGTCGTTTTATCTGATTTAATTAAAATTTTCCATCCAGAAATTTTACCCAATCATCAACTAGTTTATTATCAGCAATTAGAGTAGTTATTTATATGAATTAATCTGAGATATTAAATACTGTTTATCTGAGCTATAAATAAGCTTCAATAATTATGACCTATTCTGCCAAAATTTTAGAACAGCGAGAGAGAGAAAAGAAAGCTCTCAAAATTCTTTTAGTGCGTAGTTTTGTTGCTTCGTTAGCTTTGCATATTATTGTACTGGCTTATGGTATTAGTCATCTTATAAAAAGAGTATCACCAATTGCAGAATCGCCAATTGAAATCACCTTTATTGAACCACCTTTAGAGGAAGAAGTAAAACCACCTCTCAAGCCAGAAATCACAAAAGTGCAAACAGAAAAACCCCAACCCAAAGCTGTTGAGACTTCATCTGCAACAAAACCAAATCCAGGAATTAACCTGGCAACTATTACAACAACTAAAATTACACCAACTAAAAGAGTAAAACCATCACAGCAACAGCAGTCTACATCTAAGATTCCTATAGAGCCACAAAAGCTATCTATTAAGCCCCAAAAATCTCTAATTCAGCCACAAAAAACACAAAGCAATTCATCTGTAAACAACAAAATTGCTATAGAGCCACAAAAGCTGTCTATTAAACCTCAAAAACCTCTAATTAAGCCACAACCAACACAAATCAATTCATCTGTAAACAACAAAATTGCCATACAACAAAGTAGTAAAAAATTACAAGATTCCCTGGCTCAATTTAGAAATTCTAGAACTACTCAAAATATGAGTAAATCCAAGCCGTCTCTAATTACTTCTACTCCACAACCAGCTAGTCAAAAATTAAGCAGAACGTTAGCAAATATTAGAGATTCCCAAGCTACTCAAAAAAACTCTAGAAACACTCAAATATCCTCAGCCTCATCAAATGCTACGAGTAACAATTCCACCACTACTGTGACAAATTATAGTAGCAATAGAGGCAATACTAATACTAGTAATTATTCTAGTATAAATACAGGTAAGAATACAGCAAATAATAATACTAATAATACAAATGGCAACAGTATCAACAATAATACTGGTACTACTGGCAAAGTTGCAACAGCACCTACAACTACTATCAAGCCAAGAAAACGCTCTACCCCTGGGAATACTAGAGGGAATACTAGAGGTAATTCAAACGGTAATACTAATGGTCGTGCAGCTTGCCGTAAATGTAATATTAAATATCCCAGATGGGCAGTAAAACGTAAAGTTGAGGGTAGAATAAAAGTAGCTGTTGATACTGACTTAAAAGGTAATATTACTAATGTACGTTTGTTGCGTTCTAGTGGAAATAGAAAATTAGATCGGGAACACATTAAACGAGCGCGAAATTGGAAACTCAAGCCTAACTCTAATGGCAGGCAAGGAGTTAGAATATCTACAGAATATGCCCTTGAAGGCTCCCGACGTTATCGAAAAATTCAACAACGTAGAAAACGCAGAGCAACAATAAAACGGCGAAATCAAACAACTACTAACTCTAGCAATTCTATCAATAAAACTCCCAGAAAAAAACAAGGGATAGCTAGAAATTCCAGCAGAAATAGAACAAATGCTAATAGAAAAGTAAGTTCTCCGCCAAAGCGTAGAAGAATTAATCATCGGCGTTTGAGAGAAGCTTTGAGAAGCAAAAGAAAACGTGCAACTAATAGTTCATCATCTCCAAAGCGAACAACAATTAAACAGCGTCTACGACAAACAAATAAAACCACATCTTCCCAACAAAAAAGATGGCGAAATTCATTACGTCGGCGAAAAAATAATCAGACTACATCTTCCCGTAAGAGAAAGTTGAGAAAAACCGCAAATCCCAGCCAACAGCGTTTACGTAATAGTTTGCGTCGCTATAGAAAGCAGTCTCAGTCTAATTCTAGTAACTAATTTATTCCCACTACAAAATTAGCTCACTAAGATGATGTTTTAAGTATTTCATATGTCCCTAATCAAGCATAAACCTAACAAACTTATTAAAAGTAAAAATCGCCATATTTTAGAGATAAATTCTCTATTATTTTTGATTTTATTTATAGGCTTGATATTATTCTTCTTAATAGATATAGCATTAGGCTCCGTCCATATTCCCATTCAAGAAGTTATCACCATCTTATTAGGACAAGAAACAACAAAAGCAACTTGGACGACTATTATTTGGAAATTCCGCTTACCCAAAGCCATAACCGCAACCCTTGCTGGTGCTGCTTTAGGAACAAGTGGACTGCAAATGCAAACCCTATTTAGGAACCCTGTAGCGGGACCATTTATATTAGGAATTAGCTCTGGTGCTTCCTTAGGAGTCGCATTAGCAATATTAGCAGTTAGCATTACTGGTATAACTGAATTACTGCAAAAATTAGCAATAATTAGTGATTTTAGTTTAATCGTAGCAGCAAGTTTAGGAGCAGCATTAGTATTGGGGTTAGTGTTAATTGTTTCCCGTCGCGTCCAAGATACAATGACACTGCTAATTTTAGGACTATTATTTGGTTATGCCACAGGTGCTATTGTTAGCATTTTGCTCAACTTTAGTGAAACTCAACAAATCCAATCATACTTACAATGGACAGTTGGTAGTTTTGCGGCTGTCACATGGCGACAATTGTTAGTTTTAGCACCAGTAGTACTGTTAGCTTTGTTAGTGTCGGTAATGCTATCAAAATCCTTAAATACACTCCTGCTTGGTGAAAATTACGCTCGCAGTTTGGGTTTGTCAGTACAACAAGCAAGATTTTGGATTATTACCAGTGCCTCTATTTTATCAGGGGCAATTACCGTTTTTTGCGGACCGATCGCTTTTTTAGGTGTTGCAGTACCCCATCTATGTCGTAGTTTGTTCCAAACATCAGATCACCGCATACTAGTCCCTGCTGTCATCTTTGTGGGTGCAATTCTCGCCTTACTTGCAGATTTACTCTCACAATTACCAGGAAGTCAAATTGTTCTACCTTTAAACTCCGTGACAGCCTTGATTGGTACTCCCGTCGTTACCTGGGTGATTTTGCATCGTCATTCCCATACATAGTTATTTCCAATGAATCATCCAATTCTCAACACCAATAACCTGACTATCGGTTACAAAACACCACGGGGTAGGACTCACATTGTTGTTGCTGACATTTGTGCATCCCTAATCCCTGGTGAATTAGTCTGTTTATTAGGTGCGAATGGTGCGGGTAAATCAACCCTATTGCGAACCTTAGCGGGAATGCAACCCCCCATTCATGGAACAGTAGAACTACTGGGAAATGACATCTATAACTTAGCACCCCAGGAATTAGCCAAACTTCTGAGTTTAGTCCTCACAGAAAAAATTGATGTGGGAATGCTTTGTGCTGAAACTTTGGTAAGTATGGGACGCTATCCTTACACTGATTGGTGGGGAAATTTGACTGCAAAGGATGAGAAAATAGTCCAATGGGCGATCGCATCTGTAGGAAGCCTACACCTAGCTAAACGCAATGTCAACCAACTCAGCGATGGTGAGCGTCAGAAAATTATGATTGCCCGTGCTTTAGCACAAGAACCTGCTTTAATGCTACTAGATGAGCCGACAGCTTTTTTAGATTTACCCCGTCGTGTAGAAATCATGCAACTATTACGACGCTTGGGACAACAAACCAATCAAGCAATTTTGCTGTCTACCCACGACTTGGATTTAGCTTTGCGTCTTGCTGATAAAATCTGGTTGTTAACAGCAGATGGTTCTCTAGAAATTGGCGCACCAGAAGATTTAGTCTTAAATGGTATATTTACTGAGACTTTCCACAGTGAAGGTGTCGAATTTGATGCAAGCTCCGGAGAATTTCGTTTACATACACCAATTCGTGGTGAAATCAGTTTGCTGGGTGAGGGTATAGAAACCCTATGGACAAAACGTGCTTTACAAAGGGTTGGGTTTGTTGTGGTGTCAGATAGCAATTCCTCAATTACCGTAGAAGTGGTAAATGCGATCGCGCCAAGTTTTTGGCAAGTCACTTATAGAAATACTGTATCAAAATATCAATCCATCTATGAGTTAATTCAGTTTTTAGATCGAATCACTGAGAATAAAGAATAAATGGTGGTTTTTACTTCTTGGTAGTGGTGAAATGGAGCAAGGGAAATAAATAGTTAAGCTTTTTTCCATCTGCCAAAAACTGGATTTATCAGGGGAAATATCTACCTCCCATCCATGCCCTTTTTTTATTTTTTAATTGGAGCATATAAATAGTCTGAAAAATCTTTATTTACTTGATAAAGCAAATCATGTTAGTGTTAGGATAATATTTAACTTTGGTTCTAGTGGGGAGCAGCCACTAGAGGTAACGGGGAAAGTCCGGTGCGAATCCGGCGCTGTCCCGCAGCTGTAAGCAAGGAAAAATCGTAACCTTGTAAGTCAGAATGCCCGCCGACAAATCAACAAAAACATCGCTAAATCTACGAGGTATAGATGAAGGCACATACAATATTTGTTTGTACGACTTGTGCAAGTAAGTGGGAAAACGGTAAGCGTGTCGGTGAAAGTGGTGGTGAAAAGCTACTTAAACGCTTGCAAGCAGATTATCCTAATTGGGAATTAAATACAGAATTTACTATTCAACCAGTCGAATGCATGAGCGCTTGCAGTCGCTCTTGTGTAATTTCCTTCGCTTCACCTGGTAAAACTACGTATCTTTTTGGCGATATTTCCTCCAATTTAACTCCCGCAGAAGTTGAGGGTGTGTTTGATTGTGCAGGTAAGTATTACGTGCATCCAGAAGGTTCCTTACCTTGGGCTGAACGTCCTCAACCGCTTAAGAAAGGACTTTTAGCGAGAATTCCAGCAGTTTCCATCCCCTTGGAGAAGCAAAATGCTGAGATGGAGTTGTGTAATTAAGGATTTGAAAATTTGGTGTTGCATAATTGCGGTATGAATTTATCTCACGCAAAGACGCAAAGACGCAAAGAATCGTTGTTCAATCTGGCGAAAAATGTAAAATCATACTTCCATTCAGCAACGCCGAAAATTTAATTGCAGCAAAATCTTGTCGTAATTAAGTTGCAGTTGTGATTATTTTAAACAACTGCTCAAATTTGTTTGCAAATATTTCGATTTAAGAGATTTGGGTTGATTTATAAAAAGTTGAAACCTCAGAGTCTATCTCTTACTAATAAAGAGATTTAGAGAGAGTTTTTCCCAATCAAAACCCATATCTCATATAGAACTTTCGTACATACCTTCATAAGTGGAAAAATAATGATATCAGCAGTAGAAGCGATCGCCGCAATTGACGATAAATTATCTAAGCGATTTTTAGAACTCGATCCGGCAGGTTACTTTATCATCTATTTAGATCGGGGAGCAGGCTTGATCTGTGCGAAACATTTTACCAATGAAGTTAATGAGCAAGGACTAGCTGTCGATCCAGAAACAGGACAGCCCATCCCTGCAACTATTAAAGTGGAACGACAAGCAACTACTCTGTTTACAGGCAGAACAGCTAAAGAAATTGGCGTTCAACTGTTTGAGTCAACAAAACCTTGTCCAGTCAGCCGATTCGATCATGCGGCTTACTTGGGACGTGAGTTTATGCGAGCAGAATTGGCATTGGTGACAGGACAAGATTACGTACAGGATTGATTTCTAATGCGAATAGGAAATGAACTCTGGCAAGGATACTTCGGTTACTGGCAAAACCAATTTATTCTCCACAATATTTTGACCATTGGATATACTGCCTGGAATGGTTATATGAATGTAGGAAAGGGGATGGTGGTTTGCGATGTCGTGGATGCAATCCCTACCTCCATTGATTGGAGTGTTGATACCGTGACCTTCAATCGGGCATTCGTTCCTCAAGGGCAGGTAAGTTCCTATCTACAAACACTGGAACTAGAGAAAGATGCCATAACCGCACTGCACAAAGCGATCGCTACCTATGAACCCACCCAAGCAATGGTGATTCTGATCCTTGGTAACGGTACAGTAGATATCAACCTGTTGCAAAACCTAGGGATTTCTCCTGCTGAATGTTATAAACAGGTGCAGCAACGTTGGGTAGAATTTCAGCCTGATCTAACTACCCAAAGCAGGGAATTATGAGTGAAGTCCCTAATACTCTAAACTGGCAACAAGACTTTATTGCCACAAATTCATTGGCGATCGGTTACAATGCCTGGGTTGGATACTTAGGTGGCGAACGCGGTGCGATCATTTGCAGTACTAACTCTCCTGCGATTGGCATTGCAGGGGAAAACTTCAAAACTTATTTTGTTCCGCGCTCTCGTTTAGCCCCGTTTTTGAATGCCTGGTTAGCGGCTCCCGACACAGTGATTCTACACCATCACTTTATGAATGCTCACATATTGGAAGCCGTAAATACCTATAATCCTGCAACAGAAGCCGTGTTATTACTGGAATCCTTTCATCAAGTCACCTTCTTCTACTTGAAAAACTTACCCCTCACCCCACCCCAATGTTACGAACAGGTTTGTAAAGAGTGGACAGAATTTCAACCGCAATCCACTCAGTTATTGAAACAAAACGGTGTTGCATAAGTGCGGGATGAATTAGCGTTTGAAACCATTGAAAAATCCCTGAAAAATTGGTGAAATCATCCCCTGATTCCGCAACGCCACACTAATATTACCTGTTGGTATGAGAATCAAGTGGCTCACGGGGTGATGCTGGGGAGTTCCCACGGTCAACAACAGTTGCGATCGGTGTTGACGGTAGCTGTTGATGGCATCAACTAGGGTCGAGTTTTTCTCAAAAATCACCTAAATCTAAGCCGGTGTAGGGTTGAAAAAATATGACTAGCAATTTATCTCAATTGAATTCAGTTTCTCCTAGACCAAAGGTGATTATTTTTACTTCTATACTTCATCTTGCAGTATTGTTAGTATTCCTACCCCACACCTTTAGTTGGGCTGCTGTAGGGGTAGCAGTGTTTTTACATTGGATAACCATTGGTCTGGGAATTTCTTTTGGTTTTCATCGTTTGGCTACCCATCGAAGCTTACAAACTCCCAAATGGCTAGAATATGTTCTGATTTTGTGCGGTACTTTAGCTCTTCAAGGAGGAGTACTTGGCTGGGTGGGATATCACAGACTGCATCATTTGTATTCTGATCAAGAAAAAGATCCTCACAACTCCAACCAGGGTTTTTGGTGGAGTCACATCAACTGGTTAATGCATTCGGTTCCCAACAGAACCGAACTTCCCCGGTTTACTAAAGACATTGCTGATGACCCATTCTATCGTTTTTGTCACAGATATTACATTGAGTTACAGGTGGCCTTAGCGGCGATATTATATTTGTTAGGTGGTTGGTCTTTCGTCATTTGGGGAATCTTTGTTCGTTTATTTGTAGGGCTTCATTCTACTATGTTCGTCAATAGTGCTTGCCACATGGTCGGCTATCGTACTCATGATTCAAAAGACCGCTCTACTAACTGTTGGTGGGTGGCTCTGCTGACTTTTGGGGAAGGTTGGCATAATAATCATCATGCCTTTCAATATTCAGCCCGTCATGGCTTGCAATGGTGGGAAATTGATGTGACTTGGATAACCATTAGATTACTGCAATTCCTCGGTTTGGCAACCAATGTCAAGACCATACAACAAAAATAATCCACGGTAACTTGCTGAAATTATTAAGAATGCTCAAGATATGACTCAAACCCAAGAGACAAATCAACAACATAGAGAAATCGTTACCCCATCAAACCAGAATTGGAGCGATCGCATTTCTTCCTTACCTAGTGGAGAACGCTATCTCTACCAACTTTTTAGCTTTATCCAAGAGGGAAATCTGACAGTTATTAATCCAGCAGGTGTGGTTTTCCATTTTGGTAAGGAGGATTTGTCACCAGCCCTGCGACTGTGCATTCATAATCCCCATACCTACGACCGTGTTTTGGCATTTGGTGCGCTAGGGTTTTGTGAAGCTTACATGGATGGTTGGTGGGATGAAGAAAACAATAATCTCCTTGAACTCATCGGATTGTTTTATCGTAGCAACATATATTCACAAGCAAATAAACGGGTAACAATACCATTGCTGTTTAAGGTCATAACTCAACGACTAAAAACAGTCCCGACTCGAATTCAAAATAGTCGCAAAAACGTACAGTATCACTACGACTTGGGCAATGAATTCTATCAGCTTTTTCTCGATCCAACCTTGACCTATTCCTGCGGTTATCGGATTAGAGAAACCGATTCCCTAGAACAGATGCAACTTCAAAAATATGAATTAATTTGTCAAAAACTGGCGTTGCAACCGGGAGAATCCCTGATTGATATTGGTTGTGGATGGGGCGGAATGTTGATTTATGCCGCCGAAAACTACGGCATTTCTGGAACGGGTATCACCTTAAGTGTAGAGCAAGCTGCATTGGCTCAAGAAAGAATAGCTCAAAAAGGTCTGAGCGATAAAATCAAAATTCTGACTAAAGATTACCGAGAAATAGAAGGGCAATACGATAAGTTTGTCAGCATTGGGATGTTTGAACACGTCGGTAAAGACTGTTTCCCTACCTTCATGCAAAAGGCATCAGAACTTTTAACCCCCAATGGGGTAGGTATGCTGCACACAATTGTGACTCAAAGCAATGAAAGAAACGGTGCTTGGAGTGCTAAATATATTTTTCCCGGTGGGTATGCACCACAACTTCATGAATTAATCCAGGAACTTTGGACAGCAAAACTACCAGTTGCCCATTGCGAAAATCTAAAGCCTCACTACGCGGAAACCATGAAACGCTGGGCAATTAATTTTACTAACAACCGAGATAAAATTGCATCATTGGGGGCAACTTACGATCAGCGATTCTTGCGTATGTGGTATCTTTATTTGCAATCTTTTGAAGCTTCCTTTAGATACGGTAGCCTACAGGTTTATCAAATACTGTTTTACAAAGGTAAACAATGGCGGTTGGATTTTCCTTTAACGTTTAATCCGACAGTTTAACTCCAAGTTAAGAAAAATCGGATTTACACAAGTCGATATAGCCATATTTTTGCGGTAGTAACCCAAATTACTAGTTACAAATGTTAAATAAGCGTAAATTCCAGGTATTCTGGTTGAATTAACACAATAACGATTATCATTATTGTATGAATATACCTGAGATTACCGTCGTCGCTGGTTTTGCTGGTTCCGGAAAAACTGCTTGGATTCGTCAGCAGATACAAAATGTGGCATCTGCTGGTGATGAAAGTATTATTTATTTTAGTCCTGGTACTGGAAATGTCCCCATAGATAAAACCATAATTAGTGCTGAATTTCCCCAAATACAGGTTTTTCGTGATGGTGAAGAAGTTGAGTTTACCCAGCAAATACCATCAGCAAAATTAGTTTATATTGAGCTAGGCTTTTATTTAGAATTAGGGAGTTTATCGGGATTATTAGAATACTTTCCCCACCGCAAAGTAGCTGTTTTACCTGCTCAGATAAAAGACTCTGAATATCACCATTGGGCGGATGAAATTATTCCCGGAATCCCAACTAAAACTGATTTATCAGCAAAATTATGGCGAGTTGTTACAGAGGGTCAAGTTGTAGATGAAGACAGTTTAGAGGAATTTTGGTATGAACTAATTCATGGTGCTTATGGTGATGTCAGTCGTGCCAAGGCAGTTTTTGATGTTAATGATGGTAGAAGTATTTACTGTGATTTTGTTGCGGGTATACCTCCAACAGAGTTCTTAGAATTAAATTTACCCCGTCATTTAACAGGTAGACCACAGCGTTTTAGTGGAATAGAGGTAGTAGGAAAAAATTTAAACGAAACGATTCTCAAACAGACTTTATCTGATTGTTGTTTGTCAGATACATTAATTTTGCAATATCAACAACAAGTAAGAGAAATTTTATCACAAGGAATGGAATTATGAAAATCGCGGTTATGTCTTGTATTCACGGTAATATTGATGCTTTGGATGCAGTTTTATTAGATATAGAAACACAAAAAGCAGAAAAAATCTTTTGCTTGGGTGATTTGGTAGGATATGGTCCCTACCCCAATGAAGTGGTGGAAAAAATTCGTGCTTTAGATATTCCTACCTGTTCTGGTTGTTGGGACGAAGATATTGTAGAAGGTTTGAATGCTTGTGATTGTAGTTATCCTTCCTTATTAGCAGAGAAACGGGGTTTAGTTGCTCATGAATGGACAAATAAGCAAATTAAACCAGAAAATCGTCAGTTTTTAGCACAGTTACCCTATTCTTTAAAAGAAGGTAACTTGGCTTTTGTTCATGGAAGCCCCTACAGTAACCACGAATATTTACTACCAGAAATTGATGCTTTTGTCGCTTTAGAAAGGGTGATTGCATCCGGTGCTGAGGTGCTATTTTGTGGTCATACCCATGTCCCTTACGTGCGTAATTTTAATGGTAGTCAATTACAAGTAAAAATCAACCATGATAAATCATCAACTGCAAATACTTTTACTGCACAATTTAAACAAATTATTAATGCAGGTTCTGTGGGGGAACCAAGACATGGCAGACCAAATGCAACTTATGTAATTTACGATATTAATACTCAAGAAGTTACATTGCGCGAGGTTAATTACGACTATCAAAAAACCTGTGCAGCAATTATTGAAACAGGATTACCTGCAATTTTTGCATGGCGTTTAGCACGGGGAATTGAATTTGCAGAACGTGCTGATGATCCGACTCATGTTTGTACAAGATAAGGAGAGTTGAATGCAAATTTACAATTTAGGAAATATTATTTATTGATAATCCAATAAAGAAATATTTTTTTGTCAAGTAAATCCAAAATCTAAAATCTAAAATCTAAAATTGAAATGAAGTGGGCAATTTTAAGCGGTATAGAAGGCAACTTAAAAGCTTATGAAGCAGTAATGGCTGACATTAAACGTCAAAGTCGTTACATAGAAGCATTATATATTCTTGGTGATGCGATCGGACCTACACCAGAATCAGAAAAATTGGTGTCTCGTTTACTTAAACCCCGTTCGAGAGAGCTTACACCACTGATTTGTAAGGGATGGTGGGAAGAACAATGTTTGATCTTACATGGTTGGAGTGGAACTTCAGAACCGACGGATTTATTACAAAAATATGGGGGAGAGACTGTAAAAACGCTGTGGGATAGTGTATCTCGGAATACTGTAAATTGGATCAGAACTCTAGATTTGGGTTTCTTTGAGTTAGATTGTTTGTTAATTCATGGGACAACGGTATCTGTGGATGAAGAGTTAAACCCAGACACCTCTCCTGTGGTTATTTTAGACCGAGTAGGGCGGATGCAAGCAAATAATTTATTTTGCGGTCGTTCTGGTTTGACTTTTCAGTATCATTTAGAAACTGGTTCCATTAACACTACCCTCACTACCCTTGATAACCAAACCCCCCAGCAAACTATCAATGTTACTCCCCGTCAAGTTGTAGGGGTGGGAAATGTGGGGAGAACACCAGGGGAAGCAACTTATACTCTCTACAATCCCAACAGCAATCAAGTGGAGTTTAAAACTGTGCGTTACGGTGTCAGTAAGGGGTT
>JASJDS010000116.1 GCA_030065055.1 Calothrix sp. MO_192.B10 | reverse complement strand
TTACCTGTACTTGTTTTGTCAACAGTTACAGATTTAATCTTGCCATTAATATTTTTTGAAAGACTAGCTTTAACAATGCCAAGCTTAGGTAGTTTTAATCCACCATCTTTAATTGAACAACTTTCAGGGAATCGAATTGATTGTAAGACATGCTTACTCTTGAATTTTGGGAATCCAGTACGTTTAGAAAAAAAGTTTTTAAATGCTGATTCCAAGTTTTTTAGTGACTGTTGTAGAACAGCAGCATTCGGTTCTTGTAGCCATTCATAATCAGGTAGTTTCTTTAATTGGGTAAGGTCTTTCGCCATCTGGCAGTAAGTCATACCCTTACTCGTTTCTTCATATTGAGTATTAGTTTTGTTGAGGTAGAAATTCCAAACAAAGCGAGAACATCCAAAGCTTTTAGCCAGGGATGTTTCTTGCTCTGTGTTTGGATAAATTCTCACCTTCAGTACATCTAACATCAATACATCTTTGAGAAGCACCTATGGTAATATACTATTTAACGCTATATTCTGTCAACACATGTACCATCATGGTTTTAGGTCTGTTTACAGACTTAACGCTCATATTGTTTTAGTCGTGAAGTACCGCAGAAAAGCTATTAATGCAGAAATACTAAACAGGCTAAAAGAAATAATCACAGATACCCTAAAGAAATGGGACTGTGAATTGCTAGAATTTAACGGTGAACCAGATCATGTCCACATATTAATTGACTACAAACCAGATAAACCACTTTCAACACTGATTGGAAATATCAAAACAGTGAGTAGTAGATTAATCCGTAAAGAGTTCCCCTGGTTGGCTAAAAAATACTTCTACAACAAGCCTTACTTTTGGACTGGTGCATATTTTGTGGCTAGTTGTGGAGGTGTCACAGTTGAGCAATTAAAAAATTACGTTGAGAACCAAGAACAACCAAAATAATGATTCGCTTCACTCAGTTTTGTCTTGGTCGCAATTCATCTCCCGTTACAGCGAAGCTTAACGGGAGTCCTCTTGCTTCATTAAAGATAGTCGCTCTTTCTTTTTACTTCTTGTACTAATTTATTGGCGTTGCTGAATCGGACTATGAATTTTAATTTTTGGCATGATTAAACAACGATTCTTTGCGTCTTCGCACCTGGAGCGTGAGACAGATTCATACTTTCAATCAGCAATGCCGATTTATTACTATTTGCTTTGCCAACATGATCAGAAATCGTTTTGGTTTACGCATTAAGATAATCAGCTGGTATAAAATCGGATATCGATAGGGTAATAGTGCTTTTTTCAGAGCTTTCCAAACTTTCAGATGCTTAATTTTGTTTTTGGAAAGATAAGCCTCTAACCAATTTAGATATTTTAAATGACCAATACGACGTATTTCTATTCCTTTTCCTTGCATATCCGCACGTCGCCAGTAACTATCTGGGTGTATTCGATATTTATCCCAACACTCACTCGATACATACACAGGTGCTTGCAAAAAGACTTTTGAGTGAAAGACCATATCTTCATGGGCGTTGCAAAAATTTTCTTCAAATCCACCAATATTCTCAAACACTTGACGGCGTATCAAAATACTACAAGTACAAGGATAAATATCTTTATTTTTTAAAAATAGGATAAGTTGGGTTGGTGGTTGAATCAGGGCATTGAACTTCATGCTAGTTATTGTTAACAGATCAACCTCTTTATCTTCAGGATGCCAACTACAAGGATTATTTTCCATCCAAGTAAACCAAAATTGAGTTCTGCCGTAGAGCATTGCTGCTTCAGGATGTGATTCTAAGATGGGAACTTGCTGTTCAAGTTTGTGTGACAACCACATATCATCGGCATCTAGAAATGCAATGTAATCTCCTTGAGCATGGCGAATACCCAAATTACGTGTCGCGCTCATTCCGCGATTTTGATGCCCTTCATGCTCCAGGTAATGCACTTTCTCTGGATATTTTTGGGCATATTGTAAAGCTATGGCTGTACTTTCATCTGTTGAACCATCGTCAGCAAGTAAAAGTTCCCAATTATCATAGGTTTGGGCTAATATGCTTTCAATTGCTTCTATAAAAAAGTTCTCTCCTGCATTCCAAAAGATTATAATGCAGGAGACCAATGGTTTTTGATTCATTATAAAAATTATTATATTCTCTAGATTTGTACTTTATTTATTTATGCTTTAGCACCTAATGCTTGTTTCCCTATACGCTTTAATTTCCATTTAACTCTTTTCATAATAGAGTGAGTACCCTTGAATAAAGAGTTTAATATTGGGTGGCGATATTGCCATAACTCTTTTTGAATTATCTGCCATCCTTCAGTATTATTAAATCCTTGCTTTAATAAATATTGCTCTAACCAATTGAAGAAATCGGGACGATTAATTAGCCCATAGTCTTTCTGAGATTGCTCTGCAATTGAACAACAACTTTTAGGGTGTTGTCGATATTTGTACCACCATTTATTAGCTATGAATACGGGAAATTGGAGACAAATCTTCGAGCAAAAAACTTGATCTTCATAAAGACCTGTAAATTTCTCTTCAAAACCACCGACTTGTTCTATTACCTGTTTCCGTACTAACATTCCCGATATGGCTATTTCAACCTTTAATAGTAGTAGAAATATTTCTGGTGGATGTATCAGGGTATTAGTTTGTATCCTAGGATTTTCTACCCAACTTTCTACAAAATCACGTTTGACATCTTCAAGATTTCCTGTCCAACTATACCACCACTGAATTGGACCAAAAACCATAGCAGCATCAGGATGAGAATTTAAAATAGCTGCTTGTTCTTCCAAAGTATTTGGCAACCATAAATCATCGGCATCTAAAAAGGCAATATATTTACCTTTGCTGTGCCGAATACCCAAATTACGGGTGGCACTCATGCCGCGATTTTGATGTTCTGTATGTTCCAGATAACGAACTTTTTCAGGATATTTTTGTGCGTAGCGTAGTGCTATTTCTGTGCTACCATCAGTAGAGCCATCATCTACTAGTAATAGTTCCCAGTTTTCGTAAGTCTGGGCAAATACACTTTCTATCGCTTCTATAAAGAACTGCTCACCAGCATTAAAAAAGATGATGATGCAGGAGATTAGTGGTTTGCTAGTCATAATTGAAAACACCTTGACAGCCAATGAGCAAATGTTTCCCCATCCCAATCCTCAACAACAACACGGGGTAATAGAAAACTGTTGCTATTTGGCTGAACTCGGTCAGCTATACTACAACAAGCGCAATTAAATCCCACTTGTTGAACAATAGAGGTTGTCTCAAGAGCGTAACTACCATTGGGATAGGAAAAACTTGTAATATCATGTCCGAGAATTTTTTCCAGATAGTCTTTACTTTGCTGAATTTCATCCCGTTGTGAAACTATTGGAAGTTTGGAAAGAAAGGGGTGTGTAACAGTATGGGCACCAATTTCGATTAGTCCCCCTGACTCTAATGCCAGCATCTCCTCCAGGGAAAGGGAGCGATGGGTTGAACGACCTACGACTTCAGCATTTGCCCAAACACGTATTTCATCTAGCAGTTTCTCTCGTTCATCTATAGGCAAAAACTGCAACTGTTTATACAGCGAGCGGTACAGAGCATGACGTGGGGTAGGTTCTTGTCCTTTTTCCATTCTCCATGAGCGATCGCGTTGAGAATCTGCTTCACTGTAATCTGTTGCTTCTCCTAATTCCCATTGGTAGGTTCTACCACTAATGTTTAACTGAAGTACATTCGGTAATGTACCAGGTTGTAATAATAATCTGTCTAGTTCATCCCACCAAAATTCATACTTTTGATCGATACCACCAGTGGTAATAAAAACTGTTGCGGGAATATCGTATTTTTCTAATAAGGGTTTGGCATTATGGAGGTTGTCGGCGTAGCCATCATCAAATGTGATGACAATCGACCGATGTACTGGTTGGCGATCGCCAAGCTTTTTTGTCAATTCTTGTAAATGTATTGGGTTCCCATATTGTCGTAAAATTTCTAAGTGTTCAGCGAAGTGTTTTGGTGTTACACATAGTGACCAAGGATCTGAATTTGCTTCAGCTATACGGTGGTACATTAATATGAGCGCACCAGGAAAAATTTTCTTTTTTAGCTGCTGAAAAGTATGTCGTACTTTGTTCGTAATAATACTTATGCTCATTATTTTATTTTTTCATTATTCAAAAACTACCTGTTGATGAGCATGGGGTTAGCGATCAGAAAATTTGAACAGAAAATACATCTCCGCACCTTTAGGATCTTTGCGTCTCTGATGCCACTCACTATCTGTCAACTGTTCTAAGATGCAGTTTGTCAGCCATGAAATCACTGTTAAAGGTTTTAAGATTGTGATTGCAGCGTAGTCCTTCCAGGATTTTTCTTGTTTTTGCTGTCGTTGATTAACGATGATTGACGGCGTGCGGAGCATCGTGATTGTTTGGAGTTGTCTTCTTAAACCCCTCAATTCAGTTTGCGCTGCACCATTGGCGGCTTGAGCCAGATCGGTCAGGTAGCGAACATAGTCACGCCCCTCCGTTGTGATTCCCTCGATCGCTTCGTAGTGATGCCATGCATAATACTCTAGGCATACTTCAAAACCATATTTGGTAGCTAGGCATCGCATTTTCTGTGTATCGAGTTTCCTTAAATGCCCTTCGTCTTCATAGAAAAAAGTATTTTCTGGCTTCTGTCTCAGTCCATCCTTTCTTAGTCGGCAAAGATTATGCTCAAAACTGCCCTCATTACCGCATGGACAGATGTGGAGCATTCTAGTTCCTGATTTGCTTAGTGACGAAAATTGCATCCAGGTCTCATCAATGTCTGATACATGTTCAAGAACGTGATGACTAAAAATAAAGTCAAACTTAAGGGAAGTTAAATTTGGAGCATCAAGACTGAAGAAATTACAATTTGGATTCTTTGCCTCAGCCTTTTCCAGTGCGATGACACTTAAATCTGTCCCGTATACCTGCCATCGTGGGAGGGCCTGCTTGATGACAGAGGTAAAAACGCCTGTTCCACAGCCAAAGTCGAGAGCTATTCCCTCTTCAGGAAGATCAAGTTCCCGAAGTAGTTCATACACACGTCTCTTTTTTCGGAGCGGCCATTCATCCATGTAATCGCCTTCATACCGATTGTCATAAAAATGGGAGGCGTTTTTTGCATCATTAAGATTTAAACGTTGTAATTCTGAATTTAACTCCATTGATTTACTCCTTCACGGCTCTAGCTGAAATTAAGACCTGGTACTCAGGATCGTGATAGTCTAGCTTTGATTGTTCCAATTCTTTAGTTGCCAAGCCGTGCAGAAAAGCGATCGCACTCAATACGTTTCCATAAGATGCAACTGCTACTTTGTCTTGGTCAAAAACTTCCTTAAATAGCCTTTGGGTTGAGAGAGTGGTAAAACTCCAGTATTGACCCCAACGTTCCATGTCTTCGCTGCTAATTTGACTGATACCGGAAACAGTGACGAGTAAAACACCCCCCGGTTTAAGAATCCGGTGCAGAGTTTTAATTGCAGCTGGAACATCATAGATAAATTGCAGGGTTTGAGTGAGAATGATGCAGTCGAACGTATCTGATGGCAGATGGTCAGCGTTGGTTAAATCTGCCACAATCGTCGCTTTGGGATTACCTGCTTCTACATGAAGGATGTCACTTTTTGTGATGCGATCGCCTCCAAATTTGTAGGTATAAAGAGGTTCTTTAATTTCTAGTACATGACCTTGGATATCTTTTGCATGACGGGCAAGGAAATTTTCAATGTAGTAGCGGTCAACTGGTAAACCCCGATCAAAGCCAAAATCTTTGCTGATAGGCTTGACTCTTCCCAAGCTACCAAGGTTGACCCACCCTACTGGGGGACAGTCATGCCATATATTTCGCAGCCAATAATACAAATGATACAAGGGAATTGGTAATTTGTTCGCCCAACTGATGTTCATTATGCTACCTCAGGTTTTACTGCCCTAACAGTAATTAAGACTTGGTACTCATCATCTTGGTAATCAAGTTCTTCCTGGCTCAATTCTTCTACAGCCAGTCCTTGCAAAAAAGCGATCGCTGCGAGAACATTGCCATGAGTTTCAACTTGAACATTGTTTTTTGGGAAAAACTCTTCAAATAACAACCGCGCTGATTGAGCGGTCAAAGCCCAGCACCAATCACTACCCCAATCACATTTGACTACTTGGCTGATACCAGGAACAGTTACCAGCAAAATACCACCAGGTTTGAGGATACGATAGAGATTTGCTAAAGCCGTTTTCATATCGTAGAGGAGGTGAAGAGTTTGCGTCAGAATTACGCAGTCAAAAGCCTCTGAAGGAATGTTGTCGGTAGTAGTTAAGTCACCCACAATAGTTGCTTCTGGATTTCCCTCGACCACGTGCAATACATCACTTTTGGTAATGCGATCGCCACCAAATCTTCTGGTGTAAGTTGCATCTCCAATTTCCAAAACTCGTCCTTGTACATCCTGAGCCTGACAAGCCAGAAAATTTTCAATATAGTAGCGGTCAACAGGAAGTCCGCGATCGTACCCAAATTCTCGACTAATAGGGGTTAAACGTCTCAAATTACCAAAGCTCAATTTCCCAACTGGAGGACAGTATTCCTTGCCAGATAATTGACTTCCTAAGCGATTATAGATAGCAGATGGCAATGTTTGTTTTGCTAGTTGCTTCAAATATGTTTTATTCATGAACATTTTTGATTAAGTAAAAGTTATACAATTAAAAACTACAATTTGGCAAAATTTATTCGCTGATTCAGCCGTCTAACAAATGCTTTGATTTTTCCTGAAAAAATTTGAACACGCCTTGTTAACTTTGACAAAATTGGATGCCGATAAGGCCATAGCTTTTCTCTCAGAGTTTGCCAAACCTCTTGATCTTTGATTTGCTTTTCCGTCAAATATTGCTCTAACCAGTTCAAAAAGAAGAGACGACTCTTTTCCTCTTGCTCTGTATTCTGTGCCATTGCACAGCAGGAGTTAGGATGTTGTCTATATTTTGCCCAACACTCACTAGCTACAAATACAGGTGCTTGAAGGCAAACCTTGGCGTAAAATACTTGATCCTCATACAGTCCGCGAAAACTTTCTTCAAATCCACCTATTGCCTCTAATAAGTCACGTTTTATCATGAGACTACAAACGCAGGGTACAGCACCATCAATATCCAAAAGAATAGTCAATAGTTTGGGCGGTTCAAATAAACTATTAGGTTTCTTCGTTATTTCTACCACTTCGTCACAAAATTCTTTTTGCACATCATTAGGCTCTCCTGTCCAGCTATACCAATAGTGAGTGTTCATGTAAACCATCCCCGCTTCAGGCTGTTTATGGAGTATTTTCACCTGCCTTTCTAAATTTTGGGGAAGCCAAACATCATCAGCGTCTAAAAAAGTAATGTACTTACCTCTAGCATTCTGAATGCCCAAATTGCGGGTTGCACTCATCCCACGATTTTGGTGATTATCATGTTCAAGATAGCGTATTTTGTTCGAGTATTTTCGAGCATACTGTTGAGCGATCAAAGTACTATTATCTGTTGAGCCATCATCTACTAATAAAAGCTCCCAATTTTCATGAGTTTGATATCTGACACTCTCTATTGCTTCTTGAATAAATTCTTCCCCATTCAAAAAAATGACAATGACAGATACTAGCGAATTATGTTTCATCTCATTATTTCAAAAGATATTCGTGGATTAAGTCTAATATTCCAATAGTCAATGCTCCAAATAGAATACTTCAAGCAATAAGCTCTAGAAAGAAACTGCCGAGCAGTGTATTTATTCTTTTCTAAGTAGTAGTAAGCTATTGCTAACAGACGATTGCTCAGATAAGTGCAAACTTCTTGATGGTGTTTTTTTTCCTCTTCCTGATTGAGTTTATAGTGCCGACAAAAAGTATTATGTAGGTGCAATATTTGTCTTACAACTTTATTAAACTGTCGTGGCTTCAAATCCTTTAACTCCTCTGGCAGTTCATATGATAGAGACCCTGTTTCAGCAAGCCATAAAGAAGTCATTCTTTTTAGAAGTATTCCATTACTCCACTTCTTAACTTTTTGCTGCCCTAGTAAATGCCCTATATTAGTCATTTGAATAAGTATTGGCTCATCATCAACTACATTTCCATAAGTAGCTGTCATAGATGAAGGATTGACTCGCAACTTTATTAAATAGTCCTTTATGTTGGCAACTTTGAAGCGACGAGAAATTCTCCACCAAAGATCGTAATCTTGCGCGTAAGAAAAAGCTTCATTATACAATCCAATCTGTTCTGAAATAATATCTTTTCGGAACATCACCGCACTATGAACAAAAGGAGAATAAAACAAAATTTCCCAACGAATTTCCGTGCTATCACAGGGTAAATCATACTCTCCAATTAAGCTTCCCTGTGGATCGATATTTTTGAACCATGTACCCACTAATGCTACTTCAGAGTGTGTTTCTAGAAAAGCTACTTGTTTCGCCAATCTTTCAGGCTCTGAAATATCATCTGCATCTTGACGAGCAATAAATTCTCCTTTGGCTAATTCCCATCCTTTATTTAAGCTTCTGGTTAAGCCCAGGTTATGCTCATTATGTATTAACCGAATACGTGGATCGTGATAAGAACAGATGATTTCTCTAGTGCTATCGGTCGAACCATCATTAATAATCAAAAACTCGAAGTCTTGAAATGTTTGCGCCAGGATACTATCTACCGCTTCTCGAAGATAGTCTTGTCCATTGTAAATAGCCATTAACACTGTTACTTTGACCATTATAAAAATTTATTATTTATGTTTTCAATACTTGGGAAGATTTGAGTGAATTTATTGAATTATTTTTTTAAAAATATAGATAGCTAATTTAAGATTTATCTTCGATAATATTCCAGGTTCTTGGCTGATAAAATAAATTCTGATTAATATCAATTTTACCAGTTACTCTAAACTGAAAAGATTCGACAAAATCATGGGTATACAATGAGTTTTCTTTAACATAGACATCCATTAAATAAGAACCAGGATTAAGAACAAGATGTGGTAATTCAAGTCTGATTTCGTGTTTCCCAGGCTTCGTCTTTGGCAATTCAGTTCCATCATGAAAACTACTTATACACAAGTAAAAATTACTTTTATCTTCTGCTGTTACTATCAAGTAAAGATTAACTGCATCTATGATAGTTTGAACTTTACAGCTTACACAAAATATAGCTTTTTCGCCTGTTACTGGAGATGAAATAATTTGCTCTCTGTGATTTCTAAAATAGATATTTGTAATATTTAATTTCAGATTCTCTTTTTTAGATTTCTCTACTTTAATCTTTTTGTGAAATGATTTAGTTTTTTGATTAGATACATCTTTTACATACTGTGACAAAACCCAAAATATAGATCCAGATTTATTTAGATTACCTTTTGATAAATAAATTCCAGATTTACATACATTAGATAGATCGTGATTATTATGACTAACTATTATGAATGATGTGCCTTTTTTACGAAGTCCATCAAGTTTTCGGAAGCATTTTTCTCGGAATATTATATCTCCAACAGTCAAGACTTCATCAATTAATAAAATATCTGGTTCTGTATGAATTGCACTGGCAAATCCCAATCTAGCTTCCATACCAGAACTATAAGTCTGCACTGGTGCTTCAATAGCATCCCCAATTTCTGCAAACTCTACAACCTCATCAAATCGCTCATCAATTTCCTTCTTAGATAAACCCAAAATTGCCATATTGGCATAAATATTTTCTCGCCCTGTCAAAATAGGATTAAAACCAGCCCCTAAAGCAATTAAAGGTGCAACTCGACCATTAACTTCTACATACCCAATATCTGGTTTAATCAAACCAGCAATAATTCGCAGTAATGTTGATTTTCCACTACCATTTTTGCCGATTAAACCTAATGATTCCCCTCGCTTCAATTGAAAACTAACATTATCTAATGCCCAAAATTCTTTGGGTCGTAGTTTATCATTTTCTTCTCGCAACCCTAATATTTCCCAAGTAATATCTCGAACACCATACATTGAAGACCGCTTTAAACTGCGACAAAACTTTTTAGAAACTCCATTAACTGAAAGCACGATATCACTGTCATTAACCTGCGGTTTTGCTACCATTTCATATTGATTAATAATTGTCATTAGGAACTAATCCTCTCAACTACAAAGGGCATTGCTAAACGATAAAAAATCCAGGCTAACAACAATCCGACAATTGAAATTAAACTAGCTACCCAAAATCCTTGTGGGTTAGAAACCACACCTGTTGTTGCTAATTCTCGTGTTGTCACTAACAAAGGCGTAACTGGATTTAGCTTTACAATGCTGCCAAATACTCCATCACTAGGCACAGGATAAACAACTGGCGTGAGAAACAACCAAAATCCCATAATTAATGTTAACCCCCTAGTTATATCTTGATATAAAGCACTCATAGGTGCTAATAACAAACCAATAAATGTTCCTAGGGCAACTAAATGAATTAATGCGACTGGTGCTAAAATTATACTCCAATTCACAGGGAATTTAAACCAAATAAATAAGCCCACAATTAATATCAGCTTAATACCAAAATTAAAAAACACTTCTCCTAATTTGGCAAGAATTAATGCTTCACGAGGAAAATTAATTCTTGCTAGCATTGGTTTAGCAGATAATACCGCTTGTACTGGTCCATTCAATGATTCTGTAAAAGTTTGCCACAACGTCATGCTAAACATGACATATGCGGGATAAGGTAATTCTGTATTACCAATATTGATAATGCCATTGCTTTTAGCCAGGGTGAAACTAGCTGCTGTAATTATCGGTGGGAGAAATGCCCAGAAAATTCCTAGAAGTGATTGACGGTATTGAGCACTAATATCCCGCACCAATAACCGCCAAGCTAATTCTCTTGATGCAAGCAAGTCTCGATACATCTGTTGAAATAATTGCAGTGGATGTCTGATGCTGCTTTGCGATCGATATACTACCCTGTAAGATTTATTCTTAATAATTATTATCACCTCACTTAGTTTGATATTTTCGAGAAATACGAAAAATGTATTCTTTAAGTTGACTTACATTCTTCACTATTCATCAACTGATTAGTTATTGCTGTTTATGTTTTGGCAAACCTGTGTAATTACTTTCCATCTATTATTGTTAATCATCTGATGTATACTGAATTTGTTTGTTCTCTTTATATTCCTAAAAATCTGTTGTTGGTTTATCTCCTTGTACTTGATTCTGTTTTGTAAAGATAATTTATGGATACCCAGAACCGCTTTAACAATCATCTTGTAATTACCCAGATTTAATAATACTGAATAATCAGTCAATAGAGACTTAAACCACCACTTTAAATAATTGATGTATTCTTCCGCTAAGATACTTTGGCGAGCAAAATGTAGATAAAATTGAGCTTCAGACCATCGAAAAATTTTCTGAGGAATTTCAGGATGTTTATCTTTGATGTCTTGACAAACGAAAAAATAAGACCTTAGCATCGAACTAAAGTTACGCGACATACTTTGGGGCGTACTACGGTACGCCATTAAAAATTCTTGTACAACCCTATATTCATAATGTTCGGCAATACGAAAATATAAGTCCCAATCTTCACATCCTTGAGCATTATTTTGTTTTAATTGAGTATTGTAATAGCCAACTTTCTCTAAACATTTAGAATTAATTAAAGGGACGCTAGCAGAACCAATAAAGTTGCAATAAGCTAAAGCTGGATAGACTACTCCCTCTAAAGTATCCATTCTATCTCGGCTAGTTATGTAACCAAACTCATCAATTCTGACTGACCAAGTGTAAACTAAACCACAGGACTCTCCAGCCTGAAGAATACATTCTACTTGTTTGGCAATTTTTTGTGGGAACCAAATATCATCAGCATCGATTGGTGCTATATATTCTCCTCTCGACTTTTCTATAGCTAGATTACGTGCTGCTGCAACCCCAGCATTATCTTGTTGTAGAAAGATAATGCGATGATCTTTGCGTGCAAAAGACTGTACTATTTCTGATGTTCTATCTGTTGAACCATCATCTACAACTAAAATCTCAATGTCTTGATAGGTTTGGGATATAACTGATTGTAATGTATCTGTAATATAAGATTGAGCATTATAGGCAGGGATAATAACAGACACGAGAGGATTGTTCACATTTCCATATGTGAGATTCATGTTAGCAATATTTGTGAATATATGTGTCTGATAGATGCTGCTAACTAGCTATAGTTCAGTTCCCGTGTATATAGAAACTCGTATCCAGGTAGGATAGTAGCTTTCTGTAATTTATGATTTAGCCTTTCCTGATAAACTTTTACTCTACCCAAGATAAATATACTTAGTAAGTGTTATGTTATCAGATATTGTGATTATAGAAACACTTATATAAAAAAAATAAATTGAAAAACGATCGCAAAATTACCTAGCAAATATGTACAGCATTTTTCTATAACTACCAAAAAATACTCTCCTACTGCAAGCACATGACAATGAGCTATAACCTTGATTTTTTGACTGATTACCTGGTTGCTACTGTGCGCCTAACTGTACCTTTAGCGTTCGCGGCTTTAGGGGGGATGTACTCTGAACGGGCTGGGGTATTGAATATTGCCTTAGAAGGAATGCTGTTAACAGGGGCTTTTACCAGTGCAGCGATCGCATTTTACACGGGTAATCCCTGGTTGGGTATAATTGCCACTGTAATTGTTGGGGGTATGGTGGGATTACTCCATAGTTTTTTGTGCGTCAGTTTGGGTGTGAATCAACTGGTATCGGGTTTGGCAATTAATTTAGTTGCTGTAGGATTAACATCTTTCTGGGCAAGAATAATATTTGCAGGGGGTAGCACCCAAAAATTACCGAGTATTCCACCAATAATAATTCCTTATCTTGCCAAGATTTCTGTAGTAGGCAAGGTTCTATTTCAACAAGATATATTCGTATATTTACTGATACTACTAATTGCTGCCACCACATATTTACTATATAATTCCAGCCTGGGTTTAACCTTAAGGGCTGTGGGAGAATATCCCCAGGCGGCTGAATCTACGGGGATTTCCGTGGTCAAGGTGCGTTATATTGCGGTAATTATGAGTGGTTGCCTTGCTAGTTTGGGGGGCGCTTATTTAAGCTTGGTGCAAGTACAATATTTTGCCGAGGGTATGAGCGCAGGGAAAGGATTTATTGCGATCGCTGCTATAATTTTTGGTAGATGGCACCCTGTAGGTAGTGCTTTAGCGAGTTTACTATTTGGTGCCACAGAAGCTCTGCAACTGAGAATCCAAGCATTGGGAGCAAATATTCCCTACCAATTTTTAATTATGCTACCATATGCGATCGCATTACTTGCCTTAGTAGGATTAGCCGGTAAGTCTGCACCCCCAGCTGCTTTGGGTATCCCTTATTCTAGAAAAAACTAATAGGCTTGTGCCATATTGCCAAGTAGTAGGCTCACCGTACCTTGGGGAACCCATCCTTTATGAACAGCAATTTCGCCAAAACGTCTACCATATTGGTTTTGTTCTAGCAATATATCATGAATTTGCCTTTCATTTAATAATGCAGCTGCCTTGAGATATTCTCCTAAAGGTTGCTTGGCACGTCTTTTGTTTAATTTGGGAAACTGTTCGGCAAAGAAATCTAAAGTAGTTGGCTCTAACCAACCCCGTTCCACCACTAATTCACCAAATCTTCGATGTCGGTTTTGTGCTTGAAGTGCCAATATACTTTCTACTTGCTCAAATGTCAGCAAATCTGCCTCTTGAAGTAACTGTCCAATCGGTAAATTGTATTGATAAAGATTTAGTAATTGTTGAATCATCAGCCAACCAAATGGCAAGTCCTCTATTAAGTAACGTTTCCACAATCGTTGGGGTTCTGACATTAAACGATACATCCATTCCAATCCCACCTCACTTATCCAACGGGGGGATCTAGGTACAAATCCAGCTTCAAAATTAATTGTGGCTCCAATGGGAAGAAAGGTTTTGACTCTAGGTAGCTGACTTTTATGCTTATAAATCCATTTTTCCTGTTTTGGCGCTCCCACACCCACAGCTAAGACAGTGGCTTGAGAACGATTAATCAGAGTCACTATTTTCTCATTTTCTGCTGCGTCATTTTCAAATCCAAATGGTGGACAATATACATCTACAACCATCTCTCGCCCAACTTTTTGATTGATTCTCCGCTTTGCAGTATGTGCAGAGCCTGGAGTTCCTCCTAACAGAAAAATGGTGACATCCAAATCGTCTTTATAGTACTGGTAAAAAGCTGGAAATAAATCCGAACCGGAAATCTTTTCTTGAATTGGTTGACCTAATAATCGGGAAGCGTAAAACAAAACTTGGCTATCGCAGACAACATAATCTGATTTGCGGTAGATTTGGTGAAATTCTGGATCTTTTTGTAATTTCATTAAATGGTCTACATTGGGTGTGACAACCATTCCCCCATCACTAAGTCTTCCTAAAAGTTCTCTTTTAGACAAGTTATCTAAATAAATATTTAAAAGATTCACGCGCTCCGAAGAGTGAGTAATCATATTATACTCCGATTGCCAAATATAAATTGTTTTATCTATGTCCCCATTGGAGGACTTAAATTTAGTCTTCCCAAATTCAGGCATTCGATAATACCAATTGACAAATAAATAGTATAAATACTGAGGCAGAAAATATCTTTGTACTTCTAAGCACTTGTATGTGTTCAAGACTGCGTAAATTTACACTATCTGATTAATTTCCGGAATTGATCTCGGTGTTAATGTATTTAATTACTGTGAAAGTGTTTGAGTATTATTCGCGATCGCTCAGGGAGAAATTTTGTATTCTAATTAACGACATCTCCATCGCGGATAGCATACCCTATATATCAACCTGCCATAAATAAAAGCTGGCAGGATGGAGGTAAATCCCATGAAAAATTTATTGGAAACAGTAGAATTAGAGTATTCTTTTCAATTTAAATTAAGAAAAGTAAGTTCTATAGTCCCAGTTAGCTTTAAGCCATTTTTTAACAATTTGCCCATTGACCCTTATATTAAAGGTAAATATCGCTCTCGGAGGTTATCAAGATTCACATTTGATGGAGAGGAATTAATCAAGTTACCTCATGGATATTTATATCAAAGTCAGCAATATAACCCTTTATTGGGCAACATAAAAAGAGAATTTGCTGAGTTAGAAGATGAACTCGTTCAGCTTGATATATTTCAACAGTTAATAATTGCATTTGCTGACTTTTGCAACTTACATCCAGAAGCAGAAATCGGCGTACATCAAATCCGAACTAGCTGCTCACCCAATAATTTTGGCAATCCCGCACCAGAAGGCATCCATCAAGATGGTACTGATTTTATCGGTATTTTCTCTGTTGATAGGGACAATATTCAAGGGGCACAAACCCATTTATATGCAGCCAGAAAAGAAAAGCCCGTTTTTAACAAAGTATTGCAGCCAGGGGAATTATTGCTGGTTAATGATCGCGAATTTTTCCACTTTACAACCCCCATTAAACCTGTAACTGCCGAACGAGGTACCAGAGATGTGTTTGTTCTCACTTCTCCCAGCTTGATTTCTGATTAAGGGACTGATACCAAGTTGCGTTCTATCGTAGTAGTTCGAGTCCATGAGATTGCTACTCTGCGAGAAGCCCTACGGGTGCGCCACTTGACGGCAGTTGACGGCAGTTGCTTTATGCCGGGGAACCCGTCCACCGCACTGCCTCCTTTATGCCGGGAAACCCGTCCACCGCAGTGGCTTACCGCTAACGCGTCTACGGAGCGTCGCAATGACAGGGTACTATCTTTGAATGCAACTTAGTATGACAAATAAAAAAATGTCCCAAAATTTCATAGTGGTACAGGCATCCTTGCCTGTATAAAGAGGCTCCCGGTGGGAAACCCGCCTACAGCACTGCTCTCTACCCCACAATATGGGATAATTTATCGAAGTCAGAAGTTTGAAGTCAGGAGGTTTGAGCGTCCTGTTGTTCAAACTTCTGACTATAGGGGTCAAAAACCCCATCCCCTATGGGTTGGGTAAAAAACTAGAAAAATCTGCCAGCCTCCGGAAAAATCGCCCCAGTGTACCACACATCAAACCTGGTAATTTC
>JASJDS010000003.1 GCA_030065055.1 Calothrix sp. MO_192.B10 | reverse complement strand
TTATTTAAGCCTGCAAAAAAGTTTACAGCGCTTTGTTATACAGCAAAGCTTTGTCGGCAACAACCATTAGATTTTCATCTGATGCTATACAGGTGTTGCCTGCGAATACGCAGGTTTGCACAGGTTAAATGTTGCACAACGACACAAACACATTGACATATCCCAGAATCAAGCAACGATGTAATGAGGGTTTCAGCTTAACCCGAACTCAGGTTATTTAGTTAATCCCATCCTATTCCTGACAAAGGGAAGAAATGATGTTGATTGCAAAAATTGGATAATTGATTTTTTGGAGTTCTCTTAATAACACCGAACACCGAACACCGAACACCGAACTCCTATTTTGGATACACTGGTAGGGTGAAATGAAATAACGCTCCTCCATTGGCAGCATTATCCGCCCAGATTTGTCCATAATGGGCTTGGATAATACGTTGGCATAAAGATAACCCAATACCATAGCCATCCTTTTTTGCATCCCTTTCTAGGCGAAAACGATTTTCAAAGATTCGATCGCGGTTTTCTTCAGGAATCCCAGGACCAGTATCACCAATACTACATTGAATTTTCTGGGTAGTCCGGTGCAGCATACTAATAGTAATGGTTCCGCCTTCAGGAGTATACTTGATGGCGTTATCTAGCAGATTAATCAGAACTTGGCGAATGCGTTCCATGTCAGCATATACATAGGGCAAGTCTTCGGGAATATCTTTTTCGATGGTGAGGGATTTAGCAGTGTAGCGATGGCGCAATTCTTCTAGAACATCTAAGCAAAGTTTGCCTATTGCCATTTTTTCCGGTTGGACGGGAAACTCCTTGTCTTTACTGCTCCCCACCTGCAACATATCAGCAATCATGCGGTTCATTATCCGCATTTGACTACGGGATTGTTTCAACAAGTGGCTCGCCATTTTTGGTGATAAACGAGAAAATACACCCCCTTCAGCATTGTAGTCAGACTGTAAAGTATCTATGGCAATGGCAGCAGCAGTTAGGGGATTACGCAGATCGTGGGCTAACATGGCAATTACCCGATCCTTGAACTGAAGTTGCTCTTCCAGTTTTTCTTTTTCCTGTTTTAAGCGAAAAATTTCGTCAGATAAACGCATCAGTTCAGCGGAAACAGCTACCGAACTAATTGATGAGGGCTTTGGTAGTATTGTGCGATCGCGTTCCTCACCATCTGGTAAATTATTATGTAATTTTAAATATGCTTCTACCGCAGTCTGCCAACGGGGCCACCATATTTTTAGCTGGGTGATGATATTACTACCAGCAAGAATTTGTCTCGGTTCGGGCTGAATTTTAATTAGAGCCGGTGTGGCGACTAATTTAAAGTGTTCCGCCATGTATGGCTGTTGCCCAACATCAATGACTTGCAGCTCAAAGTCGTATGTGGCTTGCAATTCCTTTAAGTAATTACGAATTCGCTGTACCTGTTGTCGAGGCTTGGGTCGTCCATCGACAAATAGTAACAGTTGTAGTGGAGCCTCAGAATAAATAGCGGTATCCTGGGAAACTTGCATCTCATCTTGGGTCAGAACTGGTAACAAATCCGCGACACCTCACAGTTACAGTGAGTAAAATGGACAAGCTGTGGTCGATCGCATGATCGTTAATTTGTTTTTGAATTTAATATCTATTTTAGATTTTTCACACCCCTGTTCCACAAGAGCTTTTAAATAATATGCGATATTTATTTTTTGGTTTTTTCCTCCCTTGTTGTTTGTTTCCCCTTTTAGGAAATTCTGTTGTAGCACAATCCCAGTCGTCATCTTCCCGGAATCACAATCTTTCGTCAAGAGGGGATGCAAGTTTTTATACTGCTGCTAGCCGGTTAGTACAGCAGCAAATCAATTTGCTTGCTCGCATGGAAATGGCACTTGTAGAACCAGATCCCAATCCTATGAGGATTGTGCGGGGAAGATTACTGCTCCAGACTAAGGCGGTAGAGAGATTCCTCAAACATCGGTATGGAGGTCAAATACCTGTATGCGATCGCCCAACAAGTGTTTCTTTTGATACTTTAGCATCATCAAACCTACTGAATGAGTCACAAAGACGAATATACTGCTCTTTGTCTGCTTCTAACCAAGAGTTATTAAAATTAACTCCGGTAGTGGATAGACTTTTATCTCGCCGTGGTGAGTTAGCTTGGGTCAGAGATTTACCCTTGGTGAGTGGAGAGCGACAATCCCATCCTGTGCTTTCCATTGCACCTATCAAACGTCCCCGTTTAGGTGAGGTAGCAACTCGTTTTTCCGCAAGATCATCTTATTCTTCTTCAAGTACCCCAGCAGCGATCAGTGGAAATCGGAAAACGGCGATAGCTAATTATATAACGCCTATGGCTCCTGCGATCGCTCCACCTCCAGAGGTGTTGAAGATTATACAGTCTGCTCGAGCTTTATTAATGCCAGCAAAAGCTGCATTTCCTGGGGGAACTAAATTTGTAGATCCGCGCCAAATCGCGGCTTTAAATGATCGACGCTCTTTTGGACTCGACCCTCAGGAGAAACAAACCTACGCCCAATTTTTGGCAAAACCCCAAACAGGAATTTTTCGGGTGTTACCAGTTGGGGTAACTCAACAGGATAATGGTTGGGAAAATCGTTTACAACCTAATGTTCGTCAGCGTTATCCCTTTCCATCCCTAGGCAAAACAAATAATGGCTTTACTCCCAATCTAGCACTTCAGATTGTGGACGATAAATTTGCCATGTTAAACCAGGGAGCTGACTATAGTTTTATGGTGGATATGGGGGATATAACCCTAGATAAATTAGGCGATCGCCTGAAAAAAATCACCCATCCCCAGAAGGATTTTTTACTCAATTACCAGCCACCCCAAAAATTAGAACAGTTACAAATCCATCGCCGTCGGTTTTTGACTGGCAAGCAAAGCAATTGGCATCAAACACAGCCGATTTTGGCTCAGGTGCCAGTAAAATTAAACCATACTTATTTAGTGCGATCGCTCCAGTTCCAATTACCAGAGATAATTACAAGTGGCAAACCAGTGTCTTCGAGCCAGAGGCTGTACATTGATCAGTTATTAGAAATGCAAAGTAGTGATGTTATTGTCGCATTTCGACCAGTACGCCGCCGTGCTGATGGTAGTTACACAATTCTCTGGCGCGTTTTAAAACAGTTACCCAATCCACAAATTGAAGATTTAGAAGATTATTTGAAAATTGAACAATAAATAACAAACCTAAATAGAGTCATTGCGGTGCGTTACGCTGTTGCTAACGCACCCTTGTATCCTAGAAAAAGGTCCCTGCAAGTATGCGGCAAAAAGTATTTTATCCCAAAATTTACAGGTATAAAATGTATTTTATGAGTGTTAAAACCTATAGTAGGCATTTATCTTATTAAGCGATGAAAGCAAGAGATAAAATAAAAAAACTTAATGAGGAAATTGATAAGCTTCTGGTTATTCATTACTCATGTGAAAATCTGAGTGATGACAATGAAGGATACTCACCCAGAATTACATCAATAGCTGTTCAAAATGTCGATAGTCAGAATACTAATAGCTTTTCTATTCATCTGATAGCAGAAGAAGAACAATTACCGAGAGAGAATATTGAGCAACAATATAATCAATTAGAGAAAAAGATGCTAAGTAAATTTTATGAATTTGTCCGACGGCACAATAATTATAATTGGTTACATTGGAATATGAAGACTGTAAATTATGGATTTGAAGCAATTGCTCACAGATACAAAATACTTTCCTCAAAGGATGCCCCCAATATACCTGAGTCAAAAAAATTTAATTTATCCTCTTTGATACTGGAAATATATGGAGATAATTGTGTAGACCACCCAAGAATGATAGAACTGATGAAAATTAATGGTGGTGTTCATCGTTCTTTCCTGTCTGGAAAAGATGAGGTAGAAGCATTTAGAAATAAAGAATACTTAAAGCTTCATAAATCAACTTTGTGTAAAGTCAATTGGTTTCGTAAAATATTTACTTTGCTAATTGAAGGTAAACTCAAAACTCAAAGATCAAATTGGTTACATACAGTAAATAAGTTACTGGAATCATTGCCTGCAAAAAATCTAGGTTTTGTAGCCATTATTTTGACATTTTATTCAACTATTGACTTGATTTATAAAAACTATTTTGTTAACTTTGAAGACTCTAAACCTACTAATATACAAAATGAAAAGAAATAGCAACCTTCCCGGTAATTTGTTGGGCTTATTTCCTTGCATCAATTTTTTTTGGCGATGCTCCCAAGGTGTAATCCCACTTGACAATTAAGACAGTCGCTACAAATGGGATATTTTTTAATTAGGAATCTCTAGATTTTGCACAAAATAATGAATAGCAAGGACTTCTAAATTATGGTGATAACAGCACCATTAGCAGAAACCAGAACCTTATTACAAAACATTAGCTGGCAGACATTTAAAACCATGCTAGCGGAAATGGGTGATGAGCGTAACTCCCGAATTGCCTATGACAATGGAATAGTAGAAATTATCACCCCGTTAATGCCCCATGAAAACTCAAACCGTTTAATCGAGGCATTTGTAGGGGTACTGTGTGAGGAATTGGGTTTAGAAGTTAAAAGTACTGGTTCCCTAACCTTGACAAGGGATGACTTAGAGAAGGGAGGGGAACCAGATAGCAGTTACTATATCCAAAATGAGTCAATTGTTAGGGACAAGGAAAATATTGACCTAGAAACCGATCCGCCTCCAGACTTGATGCTGGAAGTGGAATACTCTAGACCAAAAGTAGATAAACTGAGTATTTATGCTGCAATGGGTATCCCTGAATTTTGGCGATATAACGGCACTGTATTACGGGTGTACGCGCTCAGTGCAGGGCAATATATAGAAGTCGAAACTAGTCCCACCTTCCCTGTGGTGCTAGTGAAACAAATACCTCTATTTATTCTCCAAGCTAAACAAGATGGACAAATCTCAACAATCCGGGCTTTTCGTACTTGGGTGAGACAGCAAGTTACCGAGTCATAAATTCCAGTGGTTTTTTCTTGGTTGATGTTTCCCATTTAACCAAAAGGTTGACCCCAATATTTCCAATTCTCTTTATTAAATGGGGACTTCCATTTTTTGATTAGTGCCAACTCTAACCGTTGTCGCGGGCGAGTTTTCACCGGTGCATCCCACCAAAAGGCAATATTTACCGCTGTTGGTAAATCATATTGGTAGTGCAAGTCTAAATAGTTTTCAATGTAACCCTTACAATCATGTACTCCCTTCCAACGATGGTTAGATTTACAAGTTTCCCCCACATACAGGAGTAAATGAGCCATCATATCAATGACAAAATAAAGGCAAGATTGACCGGGATCTTCCACAGGCGATCGATAAAATGATAGGGGAGATGGCGATAAACTAAAAGGATCGATCGCATCAGAGTCAATATGTGACTGAGGAACTGCAAATAAAGTACCTTGTTCTGTGGGTTCGGTTGTTCTTACCTGTTGTTGATGGGCGGATATTTGTGATTTCCAACGCTTCAGAGCCTTCACATCCATCAGTAACACGGGTGTTCTGCTCCTAGGTACAGAACTGATTTCTGAGGGTGAGAACAAGTCAAGTTGATTCGCTGTCAATGGCATTCCCAAAAACGCAACTTGGGAATACTATCACTAAATTGTTACTTTTTACACATAAAAATGGTGATTATAGTTACTTCTTATAGATAAGAGGAAAATGACAAAAGTCTTATATATTAAGCTTTTTTATTTTAATTTATACGCAAAAAATATTTATTTTTAGTTCAAAATAATACTATTAATCTCAATTCCGTCTTTTTAGAACGAGGAGTGTCAACAACTTTCTTCTCCTACAGCCTCACCCCAATTCACTTCATCATGCTGCATATCTGAAGAAACATCCTTGAGTAACTCATCAAGAGTATATTTTGGTCGTGCAGGTGACAGAATAATCTTGTCACCATCTGTAGAAATTGAAACTAATGCTCCTTCCTTTAATCCCATCTGTAGTGCGATCGCCTGTGGCAGTCTAATAGCAAGGGAATTACCCCACATCCTTACTTTTTGAGTAACCATTACTTAAACTGAAAACCTATGTATATATAGGACTCCTATTTGATTTTTGAAAAAATAATTTAGCTCAAAGCTTGCTGTACAAAGATTTGATTCTCAGTATACCTAGCAAGATTCAAGTAGGATTCCTATATATCTTGAACTACGGAGACGCTATCCAGCATTAAAATTGCTGGATTTCTGATACTTGTAGCACTTTGCAGATAAATGAGTTAGAATCCCATATTGTAAAATTCTTGCTTGTGGTACGGGCATCCCTGCCCGTGTGAATGTACTGAATTAGTGTTTTTGAGATATACCAAAATGAGTTCTAACTCCTACAATCCGAAAATCCAATCAGGCACTCCAGAGTGCAATCCCCCAGCATTTTACGATAAACACGAAAGACTAGACTACGGTTGGAAACCTCCCTTACCTCCTCAATCGTACCCATCCAACTTAACTCCAACTCACGAATGGGGAAGTCACAAAGACGGCAATTATGTTGCCGCCTATATACCTTCTAATTCTTCTAATATTGTTGTCATTTATCTCCACGGCTTCGCCTTGGGAAGCCCCTGGTTTTACCAAGACCACCTTTACCACCTGAGCCAAGAAAAAGGCTACAACGCTATCTTTGTCGATTATCAACAAGATGCCTTTGAGGGCTACACCTACCCCCCAGCTTCGGATTCCGGTAAACTAATTGAAGATATCGAAGGATTGTGGGATGCGGCCAAAGACTTGGTTGAAGGAGCATTAGACAGTCTGCATATCACTGCCTTGCAAACGGTTCAAAATGCTATCAATAATGCCCTGTATGCCCTCCAGCAACTGGAACTAACACCAAACGGCTCAAAAGGAGACCCAGAAATTTATATCTTTGGTCACTCTGTGGGAGGTTTCTTATCCCTTAGTTGGGTCTATGGTTTGACCCAAGCAACGATTGATGGAACTGGTAATCCCTCAGTTAGCCTTTCCCAACCTCCGTCCTCACCTAATCCTTCAAACGGCTTGACCTTAACTCAGGATCAGCAAACATTGCTGATGCCCAAAGCAATTGTTGCCGCGTCTCCTATGACCCACACAGCATCTCTACCGGACTGGATTGCAAAATTTTTGCCCCAAGGAGATCAACCTTTTCTTGAGAATTCCCTCGACATCGCTACTACAGGTGGGGTACTCGGTGATGCTGACACTCCTATTGCTATGCTCCTCGGTGCTGATGATACTCTTGCTCCCATCAGCAGTTGGCAAGATACAAAGTCTAAGGATAACGGGACGGAGAAAATTAATTGGGATTGGATTGCCTCTACGAAAAAGCGGATGTACATTTCCCAACGATATGCCAAAAGCGGTGACCGCTATGAACCTATAACTACTCAATCAGACTGTTTAGAAATACCCATGGGAGGTAATCAGCTTTGGGCATACCACAACCAGTCTGTAACAAACACCATTGCTAATGCCTGTGAAGGATTACAGATCGAAGTAATCGGTGGTCCTGGAAAAATGGACGCCATGCGATTTAATTACATCTGGAGTGGTCTCGACCAAGTCATTGAGGGAACAGATGTGACACAACTCACCTTTAACATGGGTGAGTGGACATGTGCGAAGAAACCGGAGGAAACTGTTCCTGTTGCTCCAGTTACTTCGTGGGTATCGAATTAAGTTGAAAAACAAGGTGGGTTGTGTTCTGATTTTCAAAACGCTCTGAGAGAGGATCGTAAAAAATAACCCAAGTTTCAAGATGTATTTGACTATATTTGTGTTGAATGTTTGTGATACTTTCAGGGGGAACCCCATAAGCAATAAGCCTCCGGCTTTACGCGGAGCGTATCGCAGCAAAGTTAACCATACTATTTTTGCAAAGTTAATAACTCTAAATCAAAAGCATAATCAACCTTATCCCGTTGTAAATCTTTCATATTTGCTAACATTAATTCATCCCGTTGCTGCCAAATAGCAAATATATCTTTTCTCCCATCATTCAAAGTATTGATGTCAATCAGGTGAATTCTATTTACTCGCTTCAGTTTCAATCCCAATAAATTCAATAATCTACTCAGAATTTTGATTGCGGAAACATTTTCTTGATTCCTCACTAAGTTAATTCCCAGTGCCCGTTTGATATGCCTACTACACTGTAATGTGGTATTTTTTAACAGAATTAAGTCGACATCATTCTCAATAAATTCCCTTTCATATTCAAGAAACTGCAACATTCCCAAGGCTCGCAACGCCTCAACTTTTAAAGTATAAGTTTTCAAATCTGGGAGAAAAACTTTACCCTTACCAGAACATAATTGCTGATGCCATTCTTGTTTATCTCGAATGCGGAAATACTCACTTTCATGGGTGAGGTAATAATGGGTTAATAGCTGGGCATAATATCCTTGGTCATCCCTTAATTTTAACCTGGGAGTAACATCTACACCATACCTTTGTCTGAGAATATATTTACTAATTTGGTAATTTTCCTCATCAGTAAGAGAATGTTTTGCAGCCAGTCGTTCGTATTCTACATAATCAATATCTTCTGAATTGGCAACCAAGTTAGCTATTGTTAATTGATTTTGCTGCTTAATTTTTTTGATTTGATTTTTTATTTCTTTATTCTTCTTCCGACTTTGTAACCATTCATTCTTGACTTTGACAATCTCTAAAATTAACCTTCTTCGAGTTACATCATCATTGGGGTCTGTTGCCAAAAATGCCATGCGTAAATCTCGAATAATATTATTATGAATGGCATTACTCCGCATCCATATTTGATGTCCATCTGCTATCAATCCCTCTTTCATTGATTGGCGATACAGGGTAATAGATGCATTTACCCGGGCAGATAATTTTGCCCAAGTACGTAAATGAATGGGGTCATAAACTAAAGGTAAATCCACATCTATTTTATGTAATGGACTGAGTAAAGCTAAGTTTTCCTTTTGATTTTCTTGATACCAATGGGATAGTAAACGATAATTAGTACTACCACTGCCAATTAAGCCAATACCCCGTTTAGCACACCAGACAATGCGCGGTACATCATCCCTAACCCTAGCTAAGGCTTGTCTGGCTTCTGAGTCTGGAATTACCCCTTGGAAAATGCCATAAACTCGGTCAAAATGTTGCACATCAATACTAACCCCAGTTCCTAAACTGGGAGTTACAAATACTGTTTCGTACTCTGTAATTTTCTGATTAATAGCTGCGACAAAATCAACTGCTTGGTGTCCGGGTGTATTAGTAGTACGACTGCTAACTACTAAACTTCGGGGAAACTGTCGGCGTAATTTTTCTAAACGTTCCCGCAGATAACGTTCTATGGTTTCACAACTATAACGTCCCGCACGACTATCGGTAGTAACATAACATTTTCGCCCTGCCAATAAATCTATTTCTAGTTGTTGAATTAGGGGCGTAGGATTTGGTGCATCATAAAATGTCACATCCCAACCCCGCTCTGGTTGCCATTGATTTAATAATACCCAAGGAGTAACTTGAATCCCTGCCAATCCTTGCAAATATTCTAAAGAAATATCTGATAAATCTGCATCCTGGGCAATTACTAATCCCCCAGTTGTCAATACGGTAGCAATTAATTGTTGGAAAAGTTTGAGAATCTTTACACGTTTATCTTTACAGGTATTACTGTTAAGCAGATGCCATAGGGATTGTTCTACCTCATCTAATATTACGATCGCTCCTTGCCAATCTTCTGGGTTTAGCTTCCAAATCGAGTCTACACAAAGTCCAAATGATTGGGTAGTAGTAAATAGCTTCGGTTCCCCCCTTCCCCACTCACTACTCCCTAACCCCCATGTAATGCCAACTTGTTCGCAGAGGAATCTCCCTAATTGGATGCGGTGGGTAATTAACAAAACCGACTGATGCCGATGCTTTGCCTTTGCTACTAAGGTTTTGAGTGCAGTGGTTTTTCCCGTCCCCTTGGCTGATTTTACTCCCACCAAGCCAGAGGTAGGAAAGGGAACATCCTCTAAATAGGGACTGTTCAGGGTAAGGGAAGGAGGAATAGTTAAGGTAGTATGAGGTTTACTGCGAGCAATATATACTTCTAAATCAATACTTTGACGATAAACCTTGTCAAAGGCAGTTGCGCCCTTAGCCACAATAAACTCATCTACACCCTTTTCTTCCCCTGGAAGTTCCACAACTTGTACGGGACAAATTTGTTCTTGAAATAAAAAACCAAGTTGGGAAATGGCGTTATTTACCGCCGCAATGGTTTTGGGTTTGGTTTCAAAGTCAAAACAGATGTGAAAAGTACGCTTGGTAATGGTAAATGCGGCTAAATCTGGTATGAGTTGACGACGAATAACCTTACCTTGTTCATCTTTCAAAACCCGATAACCATTGGTAATTCCGGGAATCCCAATGGCTACATAACCCTGTGTCAACAGAGAAGCAGCTTTCTTCACACCCTCGCAGATAATTACGGGTACATTGCTTGTCATTACCCATTGCCAAAAACCAACAGCTTCCCCATCTCCAGTCACATCAATATCGTTGGGTAGTTCTAAATTGTAGCGTTGGGCAACCTTTTGCCAGACTGGCATAGTTACCCGCAAGCAAAATACCCTGGTTGGGGTGCAGGGGGGGTGTTCGTACTTAATAGACTTACCTTTCTGATTATGCCGGGGTTGGTTGGGTTTAAAACATCCCCATTCCATCACTTGCCAATTATTTAAGGGATCTAGCCCAGAACACCACCAACCCCCTGTTGTCACGTGGGCATACATCTGTAACCACTTATGCTGAACCATACCCCTGTTATTACGGGGAACGCGCTCAGAAATTAATAAATAGTCATAAGCTGTGGAGTCTTGCAGCGACCTAAAATTTAGTTTCCCTAAGTGTAAATCTATGTTGCTGCCCTTGACTAATTCATCAAAGTGTTGTTCATGAAGATAATGCAGGTACATAGAGCTAGGCATTTGGTGAGTGGGGATGGATTCAAAACTTACCATGGCTCTACCCAGAATTTGTATTGGGGATTCTGTCATTTTCCGGATGCTTTTTTTTACTTGGTTGTGGGAGATACACCGGTTAATGATAAATTCGCCTGTATTGTCCTTGATCTGGTTCAGGTAATAATTTTGTATTGTGATATTTATATATTTTAAATTCTGATTTATCAGTAAAACAATTGATGCGATCCCAGAATTCTAAGTGCTTTGCAAGTTGTAATAGAAACTTCGTATATATACGGTTGTAATGATTTTTATCAATAAATGTATCAAGTATAAAATAAATATAAATTTTGACGGCAAACAGGCAAACAGATCCCCGACTTCTTAAAGAAGTCGGGGATCGCTCACACCGCGACTGCTCAAAATCTTATTTATTATTTTGCGTCAAAGTTTTTACTTGAGAAGCTGTTTCTTCCGGTTTCCCAGAGAGAGGAAAGACTAAAATACTCTTGATTCCTTGGTCATTTACTAATTCTTTGAAGCGATGAAATTGTTTATCGGTAATGGCGATACCATTATATTTTTTAGCATAATTTAACTCTTCTTTAAAATTATCCTCATTGTAAGCTTGAATAAACACTCGATCGACATTCCATTTTTCCCAATCAGCGGCGAAATATCGTTTAGCCCAATAAGGGTTATGATGACAAATATCAAAGCTAACTGAAGGGTTAGCTTTTTTCATCCCACTGATCATTTGTTGCAACAAATTGGTTAAATTAGCGGTGCGATCGACTTTACCCGGTAATTCGGCATGGTAGCCAAGATAATCATCCCATTGAACTGCATCAACTTGGGGATATTTTTTGACAAATTCTACTAAAATTTCTTTGAAAAAGTTAGCAACTTCAGGAATTTCGACATCAAGGACATAATGCTCGATTCCAGGGTAGGTTTTATCAACTCCAGGCACAACCCATTTACGAGCGATCGCTAAATCAAAAATAGGGCTATTTTTATCTATTTTAATCCCTTTTTCAAAATAAGCATGAACTTCCATTCCCTGCTTATGTGCTTCATCAATTAACCAGTCTAACCATTTATCTTGAAACTTATTCGGACAACTTCTATAACCTAGGGTTTGTTGCATAACTTGGCTATTGTACATAGTACAACCATTACCCCAAACACCATGAATAATTGTATTAATTCCTTGGGAGCGATAGTAGCGTACTCGCTCGCGAATTGTTTTTTCGTTAGTGTTATTAGTAATATAGTATCTACTTAAATAAATTCCCCTAATTGCTTTTTTATCCCAAGGTGTTTTCGGAATAATACTATCTTGTGATTTTTGATTATTAGTCTTTTTTTCAACAACAGGTGATGGTGTATTTTCAGGTGTAGGTGATGCTTGTATTGGGTTGGGTTGAGTTTTTGCAGTAATTGAGACAGAAGGAGTGGGAGTAGGAGTTGAAGCTAGAGTTGGAGTGGGAGTTGGAGTTGAAGCTGGAGCTGGAGTTGGTTTTGAAGTTAAAAAGGGAATATTTATCTGTTGATTATTAGGTAAAATATTACTTAGTCCTAAATTACTTCTTTGAGTAAATAACCAATAACCACCTCCTAATATCAATATAATTAAAGATATGGGGATATTGGCACATCCACATCCATTTGGCTTTTTATCTTGGCGCGACATAATAATATGATTTATGGTTTTATAATTAATTTATTGACCGAAGAAATTACACCACTGATTAATGTCAAACTTGGTTAATAATATATGTCGATACATTTTGATATACCATAGGATTCATATTTTGAAGAATTTTTACTAGGGAAATAAATCATTGATCTAGTTTAGAACTATATTTATTGACTTCAACCCTACTAGGATAAATTCCAGAAATGTAGAGAGGGTTATATTTTAACGGCTTTTGCGAAATTATCAAGGGAAAAATTTTTTTCGTCACCACTCTAGAGGAAGCCACTACCACGTTTACATCAATTCCCACATTACCCAAAATCTCCTCTCATACTAAGTTGCATTCAAAGATAGTACCCAGTCATTGCGACGTAAGGAAGCAATCCCATTGACTCGAACTACTATGATAGAACGCAACTTGGTATCAGTCTTAATTAACGTCAGTTCGGTTTAAGAAGGTTTATTTAACCTTGCATGGCCCAAACGACGCAAATACGTTGACATATCCCAGAATCAAGCAAGAGTGTAATGAGGATTTCAGCTTATCCCGAACTCAGGGTAATTAATGATTGTCGATTACTGAATTGATACCCTAGAGATCCAGTAAGTCACTCAGACTAAAATGTATTATATTTTACAATTATTGTTGGCTTCATTTGAGTACGAAACATGAAATCATTCATCCTACAAACCATTAATGCCTCATAACATACATGTACAAGTACTTGATGCTACTGATTTATGTGTATAAAATTATATTAAATTTACAAATGAGTATATAAAATCCAATGGCAAATATTAACGGTATTGAAGGTATGAGCGTAGAGGAAGTGAATCAAGAAATAGCCAAAGGAGGTAGATTTGTTATCTTTCTTTACTGCTTTTCTATATTTATTATGAGCTTCAAGCGCAGTTCAGATATTTATTTTATCAGAGCTGATGAAGGGACTCTCACTAAGAGCCTTCCTTTCAGTGCATTATCATTTTTTGTTGGTTGGTGGGGAATTCCCTGGGGAATAATATATACTATTCAATCTCTGATAACTAATTTCTCAGGTGGTCAAGATATAACTCAGCAAGTTATATCTGCTTTACGACAACCTCAATAAGCTACCGTAATTATGACTATTACGCTGACTGGTTGGCTGTTGGCGATGGAGATATAAATTCATTCTGGTGATGTTAATTCAGTAACCAGGTGTAAATTGTTTTAGTGACACCTCAAATCGTGGGTGTAACATCCCTTCCCTAATTATGTATCCGCTCCTTAAACAATTCGTAATTCGTAATTCGTAATTCGTAATTACGTTTTGTAATGGGGATTTAAACCCCAACACAAAACAAACAACCCGTAGGGGATGGGGTTTTAAACCCCTAGGAGTATAGATAAATTGGAGTGGATATATAATTTTAATTTTAAAGGTTCTAATCAAAAGTGACGCAACTTAATTTTTACATGATTCCTAAACAGTTAAATTAATAATGATCGTAGAGGTAAACCCAAAATCTAAAATCTAAAATCTAAAATCTAAAATAAAATGACTATCGAACGAGTCCCACCCCAACGCTATCCCCAAGTGGGCTTTGGGCGCAGATGTATGGCATTTGCGATCGATTTTCTGGGTGTCTGGTTAGTTAGTTCCACCTTGGGAAGCAATAATATTGGCATCCAAATCGTACCAATATTAGTGTTTATAATTTTTTGGCTGATTTTGCGCGTCATCGTCCCCTACAACAACCACGGACAAAGTTTAGGGCGATGGGCTTTGGATATGCAGGTGCTGGAAGCTGGCAGGAACAGAATTCCAGATTTACCATCCCTACTTAAAAGAGAAACTATAGTCGGTTTGGGTGCTTTGATGATTTCTATTGCCATTAATAACATCATCCGCAATCCTACTGCTATACTGCTAATACTTCCCCTAGCCATAGAGTGTAGTGTAGCGTTATCCGATACTCAAATGCGGCAAACTATGCACGATCGCTATGCCAGGACTATGATAATTTCGTCCCAGCGTGGCTACTCGCTAGATGTTAAATTTAAGCGATTAGTTGAAAAGTTGAGGCGAAATGTGAGACAATAAGAATTTGTGTTAATTATTTTCAAGCTTTACTCTTTGTAAGACTATGGCTAAGGCTAAAGGTGTCCGTATTATAGTGACACTGGAATGTACAGAATGTCGCTCGAACCCAGAAAAGCGTTCTCCTGGTGTTTCACGTTATACAAGTACTAAAAATCGTCGTAACACCACCGCTCGATTGGAACTGAAAAAGTTCTGCACCCACTGCAATAAACATACAGTTCATAAGGAAATTAAATAGAAGTAGATCACCATGAGCTATTATCGTCGTCGCTTATCTCCCATTAAGCCAGGAGATCCCATAGATTATAAGGATGTAGACCTGTTACGTAAGTTTATTACCGAACGAGGTAAAATATTGCCACGGCGGATTACTGGATTAACTGCTCAACAGCAAAGAGCATTAACATCAGCAATTAAACGGGCTCGCATTTTGGCATTGTTGCCATTTATTAATGCGGAAGGCTAAAACAGATTTAGCTTCAATGCAACCCAATTAAATGTTCCAAATGCAACCTGCCTATTTGATCAGAATTGAATAAAACCCGGTGCGGAGGGGCATCCCGTGTCGTTAATAAAGCTCATCGAGTATCCTATGGAGTACCAGGAGTTGGTGAGAAGCCCACACTTACAGCTTGCAACAAGTGTGGGAGTATGTCAGTTCCTCAAGAGTGAGGAGATGTGACTTAACTCCTAACTGTTAATTAAGTAATTAATAAATATTGTCAGTTGTTTACCTAACTAGAGAATGCGAGGCTTGTGGAGAAGGGGACCCTAGTTGAATTTAAAATCCAAGGTGATCGTCGTTTAGGAGTAATAGATCGCCCAGATGGGAAAAATCGTTGGATAGCGATCGATAAACGCGATCAATCCCACAGTATTGCACCGCGACAGATTAACTATAAAATCACTGGACAAACCTATAAGCCTTCGCAAATCCCCACTTTTTTATCAGAAGTCGAACCTTATTTAGATCCATCTAGCTTAGAGGTTGCTTGGGAATTATTAGTAGAAGATGGGGGTGCAGTCACTCCGGAAGAAATGGCAATTTTGCTGTTTTCGGCATCAGAACCATCTCAATCTTACGCTGCTCATTGCTTGTTATCCGATGACAAAATTTATTTCAAGCAAAAGGGAAATGGATACGAACCAAGAACCGCATCCCAGGTAGCGGAACGCAAGCACCAGTTAGAAGTAGAAGCAATCAAAGCCAAGGGTCAGCAGGAATTTCTTGCCCGTGTGGAACAAGCACTTGCAGGTGAAGCAGTAGAGTGGCAAAAGCACGATTGCCATCGTTTGGAAGCCTTAGAAAAGTATGCAACATTGCTTGCCGATTTGACACGTACTGGGTTAAATAATGATTCCCTCGCCCGTGCCTATCCGCCCCCAGCACCAGTCTTGGAAACGATGAATATGTTGGGACGACCAGCAACTCCCCCTGGAGCTTTTCAGCTTTTAGTAGATTTGGGGTGGTGGAGTCCTCATGAGAATTTATTTCTGCGTCGTTCATCAGTTCCTGTTCAGTTCCCCAGTAAGGTATTAGAAGTGGCGCAACAGCAATTGGAATCCCATCCACCAGATCCGGATAGCGAACGTCTGGATTTAACCCATCTCAAGGTATATACCGTTGATGATGAAAGTACGACGGAAATCGATGATGGCTTGAGTTGGGAAACCCTCCCTGATGGGAAGGAAAGAATATGGATACATATTGCAGATCCTACCCGGTGGCTGATTCCAGAAGACGAACTGGACTTAGAAGCAAGAAAACGGGGCAGTACGGTTTATTTGCCCACGGGAATGGTTCCCATGTTCCCAGAGGTATTAGCCACCGGACCCATGAGTTTAGTACAGGGACAAGTTTGTTATGCCCTGAGTTTTGGAGTGGTGCTAGATGAGTCCGGAGAAGTAGCAGAATATACTATCCATGCCAGCTGGATTAAGCCCACCTATCGCCTCACCTACGAAGATGTAGAGGAAATGCTGGAGTTAGGGGTACAAGCAGAACCAGAAATTGCTGCGATCGCTCAATGGGCCAAAAAACGTAGGAGTTGGCGATATGAGCAAGGGGCAATCAGTATTAGTATGCCCGAAGCCACGATTAAGGTCAAAGGTAAAGGGGAAGATATTAGCATTGATTTATTAGATGATTCCTCTGCACGGCAAGTAGTGGCAGAAATGATGATTCTTGCTGGTGAAGTTGCAGCTCGCTACGGTCGAGAACATGGCATTCCCCTACCTTTTCGCGGTCAACCCCAGCCAGAATTACCACCGGATGAAGAATTACTCCTCTTACCACCAGGATTTGTCCGTGCCTGCGCCATGCGCCGCTGTATGCCCAAGAGTGAAATGAGTATTACACCCTTACGCCATGCTGGTTTAGGTTTGGATACTTATACTCAGGCGACTTCTCCCATTCGCCGTTACAGTGACTTGCTGACCCATTTTCAATTGAAGGCACATCTACGGGGACAAGCACCTCCCTTCTCCGCAGAACAACTGAGAGAGGTCATGAATAATGTAACTACCATTACTCAAGAAGTAACTATGGTAGAGAGGCAAACCAATAGATATTGGGCATTAGAGTATTTGCGTCGCCATCCCGATGAGGTTTGGCAAACAGAAGTACTGATGTGGTTGCGGGAAGATAGTGGATTGGCACTAATTCTATTGGAAGACTTAGGTTTACAATTACCAATGTTTTTCAAGCGTCTTGTGAATTTAGGGGAAAAGATATTAGTGAAAGTCAGCTATGCCGATCCCCAAAAAGATACGATCCAGTTTCAAGAAGTAGTGTATCAAGAAGCACAGGTGTCGGGGGGAAGAGTGGAGTGAGGGAGTGAAGGAGTGAAGGAGAGAAGGAGAGAAGGAGAGAAGGAGTGAAGGAGTGAAGGAGGGAAGGAGAGAAGGAGAGAAGGAGAGAAGGAGAGAAGGAGAGAAGGAGGGAAGGAGAGAAGGAGGGAAGGAGAGAAGGAGGGCAAGGAAATTGAGTGGATTTTTCAGTTTTTCGGTTATTTATTTTCAAAGCTGTAGACGCTACACTCCATCACTCCATCACTCCATCACTCCCCTCCTGCCTTCTGTCTGACTCAAACTCATACTCCAGGTGGGCGATCGCCTTTTTGAAACCTTTCCCAAGACTGTTTTAAAGCTTCAGGAGGGGGGTTTTTGCCATCATAGATTAAAATGACGTTGGTCAGTGGGCGACGAGCAGGAACTAAAATTTTGTTGCTTACAGCTAAAGCATTGGATGAACCCCCATCTAAATTCATCGCCTCAGCACAACCGATCGCTTTCATTGCCCTTGCCTCCTGTGGTAAAGTCAGTAAGGTATTAAAGGTAACTAGAATTAAATGTTTGCCACTGGCAGGAAAGCCAATGGCACTACGACTAGCTCTACCTAATACATGGGGGTCTTTAAAGCCTTCTAAGTCGGGTTTGAGCCAAATTTTACCCTTTCGCAGCAACCTAGGGCCACAGGTGAGAGAAAACCAATGTTGATGCCATTGGGGTGTGCCATCAACCCTAGCTGTCACCATTTCTGGTTGATTTCCCGCCCGTAACCCCAAGGTAGTACCAAAATTTTCCCATTGGCTATACTTGAGAAATTTTCCTCCCGCCACCATATTACCCATAACGGCTTTTTGCTTACTTTTGGCAAAAAATGTACCACTGGCTACAACTGCTGCTGAATGTCGAGCCACTAATTGGCGAAATTCTTCATCCCCACTGCTGCGTTGCTGGGTATTAGCCAAGCTGGCATTGTTGGCTAAACCAATACTAATGAAGGTGTTAGGATCTGTCAGATCGATAGTCGTCCTGTAAAAAGAAATGCCATTAATTTTACCGCGATCGACCTTTACAGTTCCACGGCGATCGACAATATTACTGGAACTATTACTGGAACTAACTCTAACTGTGTAATGTTCCTTAGCAGGTGCAGGTGTCAATATTTTTGTCAGGGTAGCACCGCTTAATAGTAAAAATGAACGACGGTACATCCGGGAGGTTGACATTATGAACTACCTCTAGCTAGCTTCGCCTGAGCTAGAGGTTTCTACATCCTCTAACTCGTGAACAGCAAAGTGACTTTGAGATTTCTGACGCTTCTTTTGCCCCAGTTGCCCCATACTGAGCGCTTGCTTACGCTTACGAGTGGATGGGGTAGAGCTGGCAACATCAGCGCCTACGAGGCTAGTTCCTAACCCCGGTAGAGTACCTTTTGCCCAATAAAGCATTACTTCGGCAGCAGCAATATCCCTGTCTTGAATATACCCACAGACACTGCACTCATGGACTCGAATATCCAGAGTTTTCTTGTGTTGATGTCCACATTTAGGACAGGTTTGAGAAGGTTTAACTTGACGTGTGGGAATTTCTACAAAAACACCACCAATTTGTTCTACTTTGTATTTTATGGTACTGCGTAGCATCCCAAAACCCACATCAAGAATTGACTTATTTAGTCCAGCCTTTTGCTTTTTGCGTTTATCTTTCTTTGCTTTACGGGTGATGTTTTTTACTTCTAGCTTTTCAGTCGCAACGAAGCTATTACCGCTGACAATTTCTGTTGCCACTTGATGTACCCAGTTTTGGCGTTGATTGCCAACTTTACGAGTTATCTTGCTAACCTTTGACTGGGCTTTCTTGTATCTTCTAGAAGCCTTGATTTTCTTGTTTCTATTTGGTGCTTGTTTCCGCCTTTTGTCCTTAGAAGCTTTTTTGATTAAATGTTCTGCATTTCTCAAAAACTGAGGAGCATCAATTTGTTGATGATTTTCTCCATCAGTAATCGACAAAGCAGACTTACAACCTAAGTCAATACCAACAGAACCAACAGGTAAAATATCAGGCTTGAAAATTTGTTCTAATATATTAACGGTGATAGATGCATACCATTTATCTGAACGATAAATAATAGTACAAGTCGTAGGTTTACCCCAATACTTAGCTTTTCCACGCATCTGAATTCGTCCAATTTTAGACAAATTTAGGTATCCGTTTTCACCATTTGATTCTACTTTAAAACCTGCGGAGTCTGGGTAAGTCCAGCCTGAGTAATGCCTAATTGACTTAAATCTAGGACGTTTACCTAAACCTTTGAACCAACGCTCAAAAGCAAAATCAACACGCTTTAAAGTCGCTTGTAGGGCATGGCTAGGGAGTTCCTTATACTCTACCCAAACTTCTTTAAATGCTGGTAAACAGTTCTGCTGCTCGAAATAATCAACCTTATGATTAAATTTTTGATATTGAGTAAATCTGTTATTTACTGCGGCATTGTACAAGTCCTTATGGAGCTTTCGGTGATACCGCAATAAAGATTCAGTTTGATGATTTGGGTATAGCCGAAAAGTCATCCGTCTGATTGCCACAGCGCCTTTTTATTTCCTGAAAATTTGCTATCCTAGCCAGGATACAATATTGCTAGGGGTAAAATCCAGGATTCATACAGTCTGGCAGACCTAAAGAAAGAAAACCAGTTCTGGTTGTTTGGAGTAATCCAACTAGGCAGGGCATTGTAGGCGTGGGAGAGTAGATGTAAGACGGGTCCGCCTGCTATCTATGCCAGTATCCCAGAATCTCACGGATTCTATTCGTGGGAGTATGTCAATTAAGATGCCCTATCTACGCCTACAATTTAGATAGTATTTTATCCTGGTGAATCAAAATTACTCCCTCCATAGTCCATGAGTAATAAAAAATATAAATATGTCTTGTTTTATAAACCCTATGGTGTCCTTTGCCAATTTACCCAAGATACTCCCACCCGTAGCACTCTCAAAGACTATATTTCCATACCAAATGTTTATCCAGCCGGACGCTTAGATTGGGATAGTGAAGGTCTACTATTGTTAACCAACCACGGACAATTACAACATCGCCTGTGTGACCCTAAATTTGGTCATCAACGTACTTATTGGGTACAAGTAGAGCGAATTCCCAATCAAGATGCTCTCCAGCAGTTAGAGCAAGGAATAGCGATCAAAAATTATCGTACTCGACCAGCAAAGGTACGGTTATTACCAACTCCTCCTCCCTTACCCGAACGCAATCCTCCCATTAGATTTCGTAAAACTGTACCTACCGCATGGCTAGAAATGACTGTGACGGAGGGGAAAAATCGTCAGGTACGGCGCATGACTGCGGCTGTAGGCTTTCCCACTTTACGATTGGTGAGGAAGAGTATTGGTAATTTACAATTAGATGACTTGCAGCCCGGTGAATGGCGGTATCTTCAGGAACTAGAAATGCAATTATTGAGATAACCATTTATAATTGTAGGGATTTTTTGGGCAGAACAATGCAAAATTGGCAGTGAGGGGCATCAATTATGGTGACATTTGTTCGCTTTTCGATTACATTATCATAAAAAGTTGATGATTTCAGCAGAAATTTAGGTATTTGTAAATAAAAATTACCACAAAAATTTAATCAAGCAATATCTGTATTCATTCCTATACTCTGTGACCGAAAAATAAACTGGATACAAGCCGTGTGGATTTATCCGTGGAGAGTCAAAAATGTTTTCCTTGTTCTCATTAGCCCCTCGATTCATCGATGGGGTAACTGTTAGCGCAGCTCCGACCCAGGAGGCTAACTGTTAGCGCAGCTCCGACCCAGGAGGCTAACTGATAACTGAAATGACCCTGTGTTTTATTTATCTAGATAATTTATTTTTTGTAAAACCGTGATTCGGTATATCATCTAAAATTTAACTTAGATATAAAGTCATATTTACATCGGTCAAACAAAAAGAGTATAATATCGTTTTTTTATTCCTGTTGAGTTAACATCAGTGTGTGGATGCAAGTTTAAGTATTATGAGCCGTAATCAGCAATCTAGCAGGCATCTTACTTGCCAAGAACATCCATTGTTTACAATGCCTAAACATTTAGAATATGTCTTGGAGCAAGCATCCAACTTAGAACTTTGCACCCCAGAAATCCCCCAGCCTCATCAAGAGGAACTTTTGTTATTTCACAGTCTTTATAACTACATACCTACCGTTTGTATTTGTGTAGATATCAATGGCAATATTTTGTCTGTGAATCAGTTTGGTGCGGAATCTCTGGGTTATGTTCCTCAAGATTTGATGCAGCGGCATATTATCAGTTTGTTCGCGCCATCAGACCAACAAAAGTTGTCTGATGGGTTATCGAACTTATTGATCGAGCCATCTGTAAATAAAATTAACACTTGGGAATTGCGTTTGCATTGCCCTAATAGTGAAATTACTTGGGTCAAAGTAGTAGCGCGCATTCTGCCGAAACAAGGTCGTCATTTGATGGCAGAGGGAGAGAATGATGCTGAAGGAAATTATAATCCCAAAAATCCAGTAATTTTGATGGTTTGTGAAGATATAACAGAACACAAACGCTCTGAAGACAGTTTGCGGGAAAGCGAACAACGCTTCCATACTATGGCCGATCATGCACCAGTGATGTTGTGGATGTCGGGTGTTGACACTATGTATAGTTTTTTTAACCAATCATGGCTTGATTTTACTGGGCGCAGTATGGAGCAGGAGTTGGGTTGGGGTTGGTTGTCAGGAGTACATCCAGAAGACCGGGATTTCTGTATTCAAACGTACAAATCAGCGTTTAATACCCAAGAAAAATTTCAGATAGAGTATCGCTTAAGACGTGGTGATGGTAAGTATCGCTGGGTTTTAGATACTGGTGTACCTCGATTTACTCCTGGGGGAAATTTTGCTGGTTATATTGGTTCTGCGATGGATATTACCGAGCGCAAGTTGGCTGAAGTTGCCCTTGCAGAAAGCCAGCAAGCAACCCAAAGACAGTTAGAGGAAATGGAATTTCTCAATCGCCTCAAGGATGAATTTCTCAGTACCGTTTCCCATGAGTTGCGGACACCACTGACAAACATGAAAATGGCGATTCAGATGTTGGGCATTGCTTTAAGTCAACAGCCATCCTCCCTATTGGCGGCGGCAGTTTCAGAATCTGAGTTATCCAAAGCCAATCGCTATTTTCAAATATTAAACAATGAATGCGATCGCGAAATTAATCTAATTAATAATTTTCTGGATTTACAGCGTCTGGATAGCAACACCAAGCCTTTGGTAATGGAAACCATAGAAATTCATTCATGGCTGACCAAAGTAGTACAGTTATTTCAAGCCCGCCATCATAACTGTTGTGTCCATAATTTATCTTTGACCATCGCCCCCAATTTACCGACCTTGATTTGCGATCCATTCAGTCTGGAGCGTATTTTAATCGAGCTACTGACAAATGCCTGTAAATTTAGTCCTTCTGGGAGCAAAATTAGTCTTACTGCCCAGGAATCGAATGGTAGTATACAATTTCAAGTAGAGAACTATGGCGTGGAAATTCCTGTTGCGGAATTATCGAGAATTTTCGACAAGTTCTATCGCATTCCTAGCAACGATCCCTGGAAACAAGGAGGGACAGGATTAGGATTGGCATTGGTGAAAAAACTCATTGTTTATTTGGGGGGTACTATTTCCGTAGCCAGTCAAGCCAACCGTACCTGTTTTACAGTAGAACTTCCCCTTGTCCGGGAGTAAGTAATAAGTAATAAGTAATAAGTAATAAGTAATAAGTAATATTGTCAATTCCCTTGAGCTTCTAGTTACTATGGGTAACAATGGAAACTGCCAGCAAACATCACAGGTACAACCACAACCTTTCCCAAATATTATTGGAAAGCTAGTTACAACTGTAAAACCTTGGATATGATTGGCTATAAGCACCTTGGAGCGGGAATTAAGGAATTTCCATAATGCTGATTTGCCCTGAGTGTAAATTTGAAAACCCCGATAATCATAAATTCTGTCAAAACTGTGGGATGTCCCTCAACCAAAGGGTATGTCCTGAATGTGGTGTCAACGTTGCCACCAATGCCGAAAAATGTCATGCATGTGGGGCAGTGTGCGGCACTGTCTGGACAGCATTGATTGTCAAAAATAATTCTTTGTCACCACAGGAATTAGGGGAAGATTCTCAAAAACTAGAAATTACAGAGGTAAAGGAGTCTTCTAGTGCTCCCTCACCTCTAATGGTTGATTCTTACTTAGATTGCCAACAGCGATATCAATTGCTAGAACCGCTACCGAATATGGAGGAATCATCTAGCCATAGAGAGGTATGTGTCCGAGTTTTGGACTGTCAACCATATCAAATCACTCCCTTAGAAGCGATGCTAGGGGGAGCATCCCCAGATTTACCCAAATCTGGTGAGGGTGTGGGGAATATACCACCCTTGGCTCAAACATATATTGCCTTGAAATCGCAAACTCATAAGGGTATTCCCCCAATTCATGATGGTTGGCAACAGGATGGGATGCAGGTAGTATTGCTAGAGGATCGCTCCCAGTGGCAATCTTTGCTGCAATTATTGCAGGATAATAGCACTACTTCATTGCAGATATTGGAGTGTTTTTATCAAATGACCCAACTCTGGGAGTTGTTAGCACCGTTTGATGCTTGTTCCAGTCTCCTAGAATTATCTAATTTACGTTTGGATGAAGACCAATCTTTGGCATTACAGCGTTTATATGTAGGAAATGCCCATTTACCAAGTAATATATCTCCAGAGACATCGAATACTGATGAACCAAGGCAACCTTTAACAATCAAAGTTTTGGGACAGGTATGGCATCATCTGTTTAGCAAGTCCCAACGCACTCAATTTGGTTCGATGTTGCATTTGTTGGCAGATTTGGAGCAAGACAAGATTGAAACTCTGGCTGATTTACAATCCCGTTTGGCAGAGATTGCTAATGAGTTAGAGGATAATTTCCCAGAGTCTGGCTATAACAATGAAAATAATCGAGATAGCCTTTTAAGCAATGAAAGCGGGGACAATGGTGGTGAAGTAACTGTCGCAGGTACCACCTTACAATCCGATGCTCTAGAGGAAACCACGGCAATTGGTGATGAGTTGCCTACGGTTGCCTTACCAATGCAGTTAAGCAGTTTGGATGATGCTGGTTGTACGGATGTAGGTAAGCAAAGAAATCATAATGAAGACTGTTTTGGCATTGAAACCCAAATTAGTAAGGTTGAATTGCCAAGAAGTAAAACTCTGACTGTACGTGGGCTGTACATTCTCTGTGATGGCATGGGAGGACATGCTGGTGGGGAGGTAGCAAGTGAGTTAGCTGTAAATACCCTCAGAGAATATTTTCAAACCCATTGGACTGAAAAACAGCTACCTAGCGAAGAAGTTATTCGCCAGGGTGTGATGGCTGCGAATCAAGCCATTTTTAACATGAATCAAAGCGATGCCCGTTCTGGTGTGGGGCGTATGGGTACTACTTTAGTGATGCTACTCATCCAGGATAATAAAGTGGTGGTAGCTCATGTGGGAGACAGTCGCCTTTATCGCCTGACTCGCAAAAAGGGATTAGAGCAGGTGACAGTAGACCATGAAGTTGGTCAACGGGAGATTGCTAGGGGAGTAGAACCAAGCATTGCTTATGGCCGTCCTGATGCCTACCAATTGACACAAGCTCTGGGCCCTCGCGATCAAAACTCTCTCAATCCGGATGTGGAGTTTTCCGAAATTAATGAAGACACGCTGTTTGTTCTTGTCTCCGATGGGCTATCAGATAATAATTTACTAGAAACCCATTGGGAAACCCATCTCCTACCCTTGCTCAGTTCAGGGTTCAATCTGGATAGTGGTGTCAAAGAATTAATTGATTTGGCAAATCAATATAATGGTCATGATAATATTACGGCGGTGTTAATCCGGGCAAAAGTACGCCCGATTCTGGAAAACCCAGATTAAATATGCTTGTCTTTTACCTTTTACTTTTGATTGCGTAATTGTGGTTAGTCTGACCTTGCTAGAACCGCAAAAACAAATACCATTGGATCAGTGGTGTTTTGAGAACGAGTCCGTAATTCGGGTTGGTCGTTCGGCGGATAATCACGTTGTATTAACGGATAATTTAGTTTCCCGGCATCATTTAGAAATTCGACGCAATTCTAGTGGTGATGGTTGGCAGGTGATTAGTTATGGAACTAATGGCACTTTTTTGAATGGGGTTTTGATTCACCAAAGTTCCTTGTCAGATAATTCCCTCCTGGAACTGGCAAAGGGTGGTCCCATGCTGCAATTCCAAATAGAGCAGGTTACAGTCAAGCAAAATATTCATCCTCAGCTTTCCAAGTGTACTCACCAAGGGAATGCACCAGAAAATCTATTTTGTATTCATTGTGGTCAACCTCTGTCAGTACAACAAACCATTCGTAATTACCAAGTATTGCGGACTTTGGGACAGGGGGGAATGGGTACTACCTATCTAGCGTGGAATGGGGCGGGAACGGTTGCTGGTAAGCCCCATTTATTAGTTTTGAAACAAATGAATGCTGATATGGCAAAGGTTGCCAAGGCAAGGGAGTTATTTGAGCGGGAGGCGTATACCCTTAAATCTCTCCATCATCCCGGCATTCCTGAATATTATGATTTTTTTGTGGAAGGTGGTAAAAAATACCTGGCGATGGAGTTAGTCCACGGTCAAGATTTGGAAAAAATGGTGTTACTCACCGGACCAATTCTTCCTAATCAAGCGATCGCCTGGATGATTCAAACCTGTGACATTTTAGACTATCTCCACAGTCAAGACCCACCCTTAATTCACCGGGATATTAAACCTGCCAATTTGATGGTACGCAGTTCTAATAATCGGATTGTAGTGCTGGATTTTGGAGCTGTGAAAGAAATTGGCACTACCCCCGGTACCCGCATCGGCGCAGAAGGATACTGCGCCCCGGAACAGGAACGGGGCCAACCCCTCACACAATCAGATTTGTATGCCATTGGACCAACCCTCATATTTTTACTCACAGGGGAAAACCCTTTCAAGTTTTACCACCTGCGAGGCAGAAGTTTTCGTTTTAATGTAGAAAAGGTGCCTACTATTACACCCCAACTCAGGAAAATTATTGAACGGGTTACAGAGCCTCTACCACGCGATCGCTATCAAACAGCTAAGGAGTTGGCAGAAGCGTTAGGGAAATGCCTGTAGGTCAAAGATCCCCGACTTCTTTAAGAAGTCGGGGATCTAAATACCCGCGAAAGATTAAATAATATACAAATCTATAATTGAACCTCACCCTCGCTTTTTACTGCGTAAAAATCTTTCCTTCTCCTTATTAAGGAGAGGGATATTTCCTGTTGACAGGGTGAGGTTTTGTATTTTATCTCATCTTAAATCCTAAGCCAAAAACGTAGTGCTATATATTAATTTTCATTTTGTAATAATCTTCTCTTAACTTTCAAACGAGAAAAATATATGTAGCTATGTTTGTGTTTTGTTATTAGCACAATGCATAGACATTTAGCTATCATTCATTTCTCACCGATCGCTGAAATGACACCTAAATTTGAGGGGAATGGAGAGATCCTCTGCGATTACTCTAGTTTGGATCTATCAAATCCGCAGACACTATTAACTATCCTCCAACAATTACGTCAGTTAGTACTTCAACAGGGTGAACAAATTTTTAACCAGTGGCGAGATAAAATTCAAAGGCAAGAGTTTCTCGAAAGTAGTCAGAATTTGGCTTATTATTTGGCATTAAGAAGACATGACTTACGACCATTGCAAGCAGCTTTAATGCCTTGGGGTTTATCTTCCCTAGGACGGATTGAAGCCAGAGTATTGCCCAATTTGGACGCTGCGATCGCTACTTTAGGAGTAATTTGTCAGGTAGATAATGATTCCTTACCTCCTCGCCCACCCCTAGAGGCATTTTTTCAGGGAGAAAATTTATTACAAAAGCATACTGAAAAATTATTTGGTCAATCCCATAACCAGCGTCAAGGGCGGATTATGGTGACTTTGCCCGCCCAAGCAGCTAGTAACTACGAGTTTGTCAGGGATTTGCTCCGGCGAGGATGTGATTGTATGCGGATTAACTGCGCCCATGATAACGTCCATCGATGGGAAAGCATGATTAATAATGTGCGTTTAGCTACTACAGAGACAGGGTATCCATGCAAGATATTAATGGATTTGGGGGGTCCCAAACCTCGAATTGGTATGGCGATCGCTCCTAGTGCCCAACAACGTATTTTCCGGGGGGATTGTCTACTGCTCACCGATGGTTTACCAACCACCATTTGTTCTGATTGTTTCCAAGCCCAGTGTAGTCTGCCGGAAGTGCTGGAGCAAGTTAAAGTGGGTGTTAGGGTATGGATTGATGATGGTCGCATCGGTGCTAGAGTTGAATCCATTACCCCCGATGGAGTGATGTTGCGAATTACCCATGCTGGTGTCAAGGGTTGTAAACTCCGTGCTGATAAAGGTCTTAACTTTCCTGATACCGACTTAGAACTGAGTCCCCTGACAGCAAAAGACCTGCGGGACTTAGATTTTGTCGCCACCCATGCTGATATTATTGGCTACTCATTTGTACAAAAAGCTACAGATATTCAACTTTTGCAACAGGAGTTACAAGCTAGATTACCAGATAATACAAATATGGCCGCGATCGTTGCTAAAATTGAAACTCCCCAAGCCGTTCGCAATCTGCCAGAATTAATTGTCCAGGCGGCAGGAAAACAGCCATTGGGGATTATGATTGCTAGAGGGGATTTAGCGATTGAAATTGGCTACCAGAGGCTAGCGGAAATTCAAGAAGAAATTCTCTGGTTATGCCAAGCTGCCCATATACCAGTTATTTGGGCAACCCAAGTATTAGAAAATTTAGTCAAAAAAGGGATTCCTTCCAGGGCAGAAATGACAGATGCAGCCATGGCAGAAAGGGCTGAGTGTGTCATGCTGAATAAGGGGCCATTTATTATGGATGCAGTCACCATTTTGGATGATGTTTTATTACGAATGCAGGCGCATCAACAGAAAAAGACACCTCAATTACGAGCCTTACATTCTTGGTAATTAGTAATGCCTCTTAGTCCTTGCAAGGCAGCTGCCCCAACAGAGGAAGAATCGAGGATTGGAATGTAGTTTTGTGGTTCATTAGCGTTATTGTATTTATAGTACTACGTTTTGAGCTTAGGACGTTTTCCCCTTTCCCCCTTCCCCTTTACTCTTTCCCTTTGGGCAAAACATGATGTCCTACCTTTTCTGGCAGGTGCTTACGCCTGCTGAAAACTCTTGGTTACACAAGTGCGTGAGCGTTCCTCAGTTTATCTTGGTTGAGAAGTAGTGCGATCGCCTCTTTGAACTTTGAAGGGAATCACTCGACATGGATGAAATGCGGACTGGACGCTAAACTTAAGCTATTAATTGCGATTGCCTTCGAGGTATGATTGAACCAAGGGGTAGTAGTGGCTGAATCTTACTTAATTTATCTTGATGTTTGTTGTTTAAATCGTCCTTTTGATGATTGGCGACAAGATAGAATTCGATTAGAAGGACAAACAATTCTAGATATTTTTAAGCGGTTTTATTCAGGAGAATGGAAGCTGGTAAGCAGTGAAGCTATAGAAGCAGAATTAAAAAGAATGGTTAATCTTGAAAAACTAGACAGGATTAGAGAATTATTACAGGTTGCTGAAAATAAAATAATTTTAACCGAGGAAATAGATCAACGCTCTCAAGAAATAGAAAAATTAGGATTTGGTCTGTATGATTCTTTTCATATTGCTTGCGCTGAAAGTTATAAAATAGATGTATTATTGACAACCGATGATAGATTGCTCAAGAAGGCGATTAAGTATAGTCATCTATTAAAAATAAAATTAGATAATCCTGTAACTTGGTTAATGAACAATTTTGTATTAAAAGAAAATAACAACAATGACACCAATTGAATTACGACAAAAAGGGTATTATGCCTTAGTTAAGGAATTAGGACAAGTTGATGCAATTCGTTTTTTACAAGATGTAGGATGGGGTTTTGGTGATTATACTCAAGAACGTCAACAGTCTCTAAAAACTGTGACAAGATCTGATTTTTGGCAAGATATTCAAGAAATTAGAGCCAAAAAAGACCTGGAAAATCAATGATTCTGTTGCAGCCAGCGATCGCCTGCTGAAAACTCTTGGTTACACAAGTGCTTTGGGCTAAGATTACTAACATACAAGTCTAGACATGGGTAGCTTTGTCCAGATTTTTATGAACGGTAGGATAAAATTCTATCTTCTACTTTCCCTGGGTTAAATTTGACGCAGAACAAATGTTTAATGCCAGTCAAGTTTGACATACTCGCCATTCACTCCTGGTGACTGTTATAGTTTTGGCAATATGAATAGAAATTGTGGATGAATATCTCTAACAATACCAGTATCCCTTTTGCTCGTTCTCTAGTTTATGCAACCTTTCGGGATAAGCTAGTGGAATTGGTTCCCTATATGCCCAATGTACGTGATATCAAAGTCAAATCGCGCCGGGAAGAGGATGGACAGATTTATTGTGTGAATGAATGGCATGGCGGTGGTGAGATTCCCATGGCAGCAAGGGCTATACTCAGCGAAGAAATGCTTTCGTGGACAGAGTATAACACCTGGAAGGGGGAAGATTTTACCCTGGAATGGTCGATTGAAACCCATGCTTTTACGGAAGCGGTACGTTGTGCTGGTATTAATCGCTTCCTAGAAAATAATGGTAATACTGTGATTGAAAGTCGCGGTCAATTAATCATCGATCCCAAAGAAATTAAGGGTGTACCGCAATTCCTCACAGGTCAAATTGCCCGTGTAGTGGAAGATTTTCTCGGACAAAAGATTAAACCAAATCTATTACAAATGAGTGAGGGAGTCCGTAAATATCTTCAGCAAAACCCTACGGGCTAAAGTCTTGCAAAACTGGAACTTTATCTGTTTCTTTCCAGAAAATAATTTGCCAATCCATTCTACTTACATAAGCATAATGTTTAAAATGGTTGATTTATTTATGCCGTGTTGTACTGGTGCGGGCTGGCATAAATAACCCACCATTTAACAAGCAGTAAAAACCTGATGATTTTTTCTATAAAACATCTTTGGTAATACAGAAAAATTTATTGCTCAACTTGGATAAAGCTCAATATTTAAGATGAATAAAATCTTATTTCTTTGTACTGGTAACTATTACCGCAGCCGCTTTGCCGAACACTTATTTAATCACCTAGCTAGTAAACAAGAACTGAATTGGCAGGCTGATTCACGGGGTTTAGCATTAGAACGGGGAATAAACAACATTGGAGCAATTTCTCAGGATGCGGTGGCTGAACTGCAAATCAGAGGTGTAAATGTACCTGACAATGACCGATCTCCTCAACAAGCAGTCAATCAAGATTTTCGGATGGCAGACCTAATTATTGCCTTAGACAAAGAAGAACATAAACCACTGATTTCAGAACGCTTTCCCCAGTGGACAGATACTGTGGAATACTGGCTAATTCATGACACCCACATTACCCTACCTACTATGGCACTGAGCCAATTAAATCACAATCTAGTGCAACTGATAGAACGATTATTGTAGGGTGGGTTGGTAAATGGATTATCAAGTGGGTAAGAGGCTATATTTTTGCCACGCCTGCCAGAAAATATAAATTGAGAGCAACAGCAGCAGGGAACGAAAGGCTAATTATATTGTCCAAAGTCTAAAAAAACGGGGGGATTTATACCCCCGTACAACTAAGAATATTTTTGAAAGTAAAACTTTTATTTAACGCTGGCTGTGGCTTCAGACGTGGGAGTTTCCTTATTCGTAATGGGTGTATGAATGGTAAGGGTGGAGCAAGGTGCATGATGCAACACGTAGTTACTAACACTACCCAAGAAAAATTCCGTTAAACCACTACGACCCCTGCGTCCTACTATAATTAAGTCAGCTTCCCAACTACGGGCAAAGTCACAAATGACACTACCAGGATTGCCCAAAATTTGCCGAAATTCAGCACTGACACCTGCGGTATTAGCTTCAGCAGCATAGGATTGAAGAATCTTTAGTCCTTCATTCTTAAATGTTTCCCATTGTTTTTGATAAAATTCCCAAGTTTGGGCACTTAATTGGGGACTGTAGTTCCAATAAGAAAATGGAGGTGGATAGGGACTACCATTTTCTTCGTGAGATAGAACATGTAGAAGCATTAAGCTAGCATTGTTGACTTTCGCTAGACTGAGAGCGTGTTCGTAAATTTGCTGGGCATTGTCAGACCGATCTAATGCAACTAGAATTTTCCTAAACATAAGTATATTTCCTCAATATTCCAGACTCAGCTTGCGGAAATCATCTAGCAATCCCAGCTAAACCGTTTAGCACTACGTGCTAGGGAACAGGGAACTCTTAACAGGGAACAGTAAGCTATCAAAGAGTTTCCGGATTTAGAAATGTCCGCGCCCTAAATGCATAGTGCTATAAAAATATTTTTTGTAACACATGGAGGAGAGTTTAAGGAAAAGGGGTAAGATATCCACCCTTAAATCTACCAGTGTCAGTAGTTGACTAAATCTTCAGAAACTACAGCTGCAGATTGCTATTATTTACAAATGTGACGTACTCCCACACTCGATCAAAGATTAGAGTGTGGGCTTCTCCCCCCTTTACGGGATTCGCGTTTTATACTGACATCCAAAAATTGTCACTAGATTTACCCCTTTAGTCTGAAGTGTAGTACAAAAATTTGAGGAACTTGTGAGTATGGTGGGGAAGTTCGGAGTTCGGAGTTCGGAGTTCGGAGTAGGGATGCTGCGGCTTGCGCCCTAGAGGATACTGTTGGCGAATTAATGAATGGTCTAGCCCCTCATCTCTCGTGACTTGCCTCTGGCAAGGAATGCAGCGATTGAGGCTCCTGCCTCAAATCCTGGCTGGAGGCGGGAGCCTCTAAAGAGTGCATTTCCAGGCTGGAGGTGTGGAAACCAGAGAGACACTCAAACTTGGGGGTGAAACCCATCACTAATTGACCAACAGCATCCTAGAGGAGTGATGCTTTAAATCGTGATGATGAAAAGTTCATTTGTACCCTATGTGGATATATGAGCCACGCGGATATTAATGCTGCAAAAAATATCAGAGATCGAGTATTTTCTATAGTACGGGGGGACTCCTCGGAACTGATACGCCCGAAACACCGTAAGGAGAAGAGCCAGTGCCTTGCGGGGGTTCCCCCCGTTGTGGCAACTGGCGTATCACTATGCCCTATGGGCAAAGGTAGTGAGCCTGGGAACCCTAGTAATAGGGATATTAAGGCAGTGATGTCTTAAGAATCCCCTCGCCTTCAGGCAGGGGAGTGTCAAAATCACTTTACAAATATAATCTCAGATTTGAGTTACGATCGCCATAGGGGATAAATGCTGCCATCTTGACTATTGATTCCATGTATCTACCAAAAAAACCCTCGCCATACCCAGTGTTCCAACTCAAGTTACCATTTGTGGGCGAGGGTCGGGGTAATTACCAAACCCAGCAACCATTATTACCAGGATGCCCAAAAATACCTCCATCTCTGCAATTACGCCCATATCAGCGTCAAGCAATCAATAGCTGGTTTGCTAATAATGGTAGGGGAACTTTAAAAATGGCAACAGGTAGCGGTAAAACTATCACCGCTCTGGCAATTATCTGTGAGCTATACAAGCAAATTCAATTACAAGTATTACTAGTAATTTGCCCTTACCGCCATCTGGTTACTCAATGGGCACGAGAATGTGAAAAGTTTAATTTACAGCCGATTTTGGCATTTGAGAATGTCCGCAGTTGGCAAAGTCAATTATCTACACAACTTTACAATGTACGTTCTGGTTCCCAAGAATTTCTCACGGTTATTACTACTAATTCTACTTTTATTACTGAAGGTTTCCAATCTCAGATTAAGTACTTACCAGAAAAAACTGTAATTGTGGGAGATGAAGCCCATAATTTAGGTTCGCCAAAGCTGGAAGAAAGTTTACCCCGTTCTGTGGGTTTAAGACTGGGTTTGTCGGCGACACCAGAAAGATATTTTGATGCAGGTGGTACTCAATCTGTATTAAACTATTTTGGAGCAGTTTTACAACCAGAGTTTACTTTAAAGGATGCGATTGAACAAGGTGCTTTAGTTCATTATCTTTACTATCCAATTCTAGTAGAATTAACCGAGGCAGAAAGCCGTGCCTATGCCAAGCTAACCCAAAAAATTGGGCGGGCATTACTATATCGAGAAAAAGAGAATGTTGCAGCACCAGACTGGGAAGAACATGAGGATTTAAAGCCTTTATTAATGCAAAGAGCGCGGTTAATTGGTGCCGCAGAAAATAAATTAAAGGCATTAAAACAATTAATGCTCCCTCGTCGAGAAACTACCCACACACTTTTTTATTGTAGTGAGGGTTCCCCTGAACTGGGACAGCATTCTAATTTACATCAACTCAAAGCGGTTGCCAAGATTTTAGGATTAGAGTTAGGTTACAGAATTGCAACTTATACTGCCCAAACTCCTTTAAAAACAAGGGAAGTTTTACGCCGCCAATTTGAAAGTGGAGAATTACAGGGTTTAGTTGCTATTCGCTGTTTAGATGAAGGAGTGGATATTCCCGCAATTCAAACTGCTGTCATTTTAGCCAGTTCTGGCAACCCCCGTCAGTTTATTCAACGTCGAGGTAGGGTTCTGCGTCCCCATCCTGGAAAAGAAAGAGCTACAATTTTCGACATGATTGTTTTACCACCAGATTTAGATCGAAATACTTTAGAGGTGGAACGCAATCTGCTCAAAAAAGAATTGCGAAGATTTGTGGAGTTCGCCGATTTGGCTGATAATTCCGGTGCAGCAAGAATCAAGTTGCTAGATTTACAAGCACGTTATGGCTTAATGGATCTTTAACTACCAACTCAAAATACAAATCTACATATATTAAGGTATTTGTGCATGGATTTTTTTTAATTTTTATTAATTATTGAATATTTTTTTCCTGTAAATGGTATTATTAGATAATGGGAATATTGATAAAATTTTTAAAAACGCAAATATTCCCATTATTAAGAAAAATATTTATGTACCTATAATACCATCGCCGCAACACCAAAAACAAGATTTTTTTGTTAACTTATATTAAACATTTAGATGAAGTATTTTGAGGTTTGGCAATGAAGGCAGAGGGATAAATCTTGAGATAAAAGTTACTGGCAACAAGCAAAAGCGACAGAGTTTATACGGATGCGATCGCAGTTGCATTCATGGTTAAAATATAACTATCAGAAAATATTTTCCAAATAAAATAAAATGAATCTAGATGAGGTACATGAGCCAATTATCAGTGCATCGCCAGAGGTGAGAGAGATTATTGAGCGGGTGTGGAAGTTAGAGAAAAATCGGCTAGAGAAAAGAGTGAATAGCCATATTAATGACGATATTGTCAGGATTATCAAAGAAGTTGTGCGATGAAGCTGAATGCAATTAAGCTGTGTAATTTCCGGTCATTTTATGGCAAAACTCCAGAGATAATTTTAGCTGGTGGAGAAGGTAAAAACACCACTATTATTTATGGCAATAATGGTACAGGTAAGACTAGCCTGTTAAATGCATTCACTTGGGTACTGTATGAAAAATTTAGTGCTGCATTTGCCTCAGCAGAGCAATTAGTCAATAAACGTGCTGTAGCAGAAGCTAAAGTTGGTCAGGTTATAGAATGTTGGGTAGAAATTGCTTGGGAACATGATGGTATTCGCTATCGAGTGAAGCGTGAATGTCGTGCATACAAAAATGAGACTGATATTGATGTAACTAAAACTCAACTATATTTGCAATTTGCCAATGATGATGGTGTTTGGAAATTTCCTACTCAACAACCGGAAGACATAATTAATCAAATTTTACCTGCAAGTTTACATCAGTATTTTTTCTTTGATGGGGAAAGAATAGAGGAGATAGTTCGTTCTGACAAGAAAGCAGAAATTGCGGAAGCAATGAAGATTTTTTTGGGTATAGAGGTAATTAACCGCTCGATTAATCACCTGAAAGAAGCCAAGAAAACATTGGAGAATGAATTCAAAGCTATTGGTGATTCGCAAATCAAAAAGCTGTTGAGAGAACAGGCAAAAGTTGAGAAAGAAATTGATTATATTAATCGGCGACAAGGGGAAATTAATCAGGAATTAGAATACCAACACACATTTAAGCAGGAAACTAGTAGTCGTTTGCGGGAACTTGATGAATCGAAAAATTTGCAAGAAAGAAAGCAAGATTTAGAACAGCAGAAAGCATCTGGTCAAGAAGAATTGCAAAAAACGAAGAAAGGACTCAATAAGATTATTTCTGCCAGGGGATATACGGTATTATTATCAGAAACAGTAGCAAAATACCAACAAATAATTAACGAGTTAAAGAGCAGAGGTGAATTAAATTCTGGTGTTTCTAAGGAGTTTATTCACGATTTACTCCAATCCCGACGCTGTATTTGTGGTACTCAATTGTATCTAGGTAGCCACTCCCATGAGAATGTCAGTAAATTCTTGGATAAAGCAGGTTCTTCCGCAGTAGAAGAAACAGCTATCCGTATAGGGGCACGGGTAGATGGGATGGATAAGCAAGTAGAGGATTTTTGGGAAGAAGTTGATAGGGAGCAGGTAAAAATTAATCATTTAAGACAAACTATCTCTCAAATTGAGTCAGAGTTAGATGTAATTCAAGAGAGATTACGTACAGATACCAATGAAGAGATTAGTAGTTTACAAAAGCGTTTAGATAAAATTGAAGCTAAGATAATTGAATTGACTTTAGATAAAGGTAGAAATGAACAGCAAATAGATAATTTACAATCGGAAATAGCAGATTTAAATCAACAAATTGCCAAACAAAAAATTAATGAATCAAGGCAAGCACTTGCACAACGACGAATTACAGCTACCCAAGATGCCATTGAAAGATTTACTGAAGTGAAGTTCAGGCAAGAAAAACAATTTCGCCTACAATTAGAAAAGAGAGTACAAGAAATTTTTAGCGAAATTGCATTTGTTCCTTATATTCCTAAAATTAGTGAAAAATATGAACTAAATTTAGTTGAAGCAAGCACTGGTATAGAAGCTAAAGTTGCAGCATCCACAGGTGAAAATCAAATTCTGAGTTTATCTTTTATCGCTAGCATTATTGACAGAGTCAGGGATTGGAACGCACGCAATAGTATGTTGATGGTTCCCGAAAGTAGTACTTTCCCGATTGTCATGGATTCACCCTTCGGCAGTTTAGATGCACAATATCGCCGACAAATTGCCAAAATAATTCCTCAGTTAGCAAATCAATTGGTGGTGTTGGTGACAAAGACACAATGGAGGGGAGAAGTAGAAGAAGAGATATCAACTAAAATTGGCAAAGAATATCTATTGATTTATTACTCTTCTAAACCTGATTGCGAACAGGACTATATTTACTTGGGAGGAGAAAGTTATCCTTTAGTAAAACAAAGTCCAAATGAGTTTGATTATACAGAGATTTGTGAAGTGGATAGAAATTTTCCCAAGTAGGGTCTGCTGAATAACTATAAAACATTGATTTATCAATGCATAAGGGCTGTTTGATTCGGAGAAAGTGCAAGGAAATAGGGGTTTGAGGTTTAAAAACCTTCTATGGGAAATCACAACAACCCATAACTCAATCTTCATGTGCCATCAACCAGTTTTCTAAGTCAGCCATCGTGCTAAAATCTAACAAGGCTTCACCCAAGTCCTCTAACTGAGGGGTTGATAGCTGTTGAATCACCTCCTGTAACTGGGGAGTTAAGGCACCAACACGACGATTGAGCAAGCGCAGAACCATTGCACAGGCTTCTTGTTGTCTTCCCTGTTCCCGTCCTCTACGTTCCCAACTTGTGACAATCTCCATAACTTCTTCCTCCTGTGCTGTTTCAATGGTAGCAAGTTGTGCTTGGAAAATGCCTTCTTCCTGGGTGTTTAAGTTCAGGTAAACATCGATAAATTGGGAAATTAGCTCAATTTGTGCGGGATTCAGTTCCAAACTCACAAGTAACTGTAATGACAATAATTTTGCGGTAGGACGTTCTTGTTTATCCATCCGCATTTTGGAGATGAAAGCACTTGCAACTGGGTTGGGTATATTGACCCTCCGGGTTCGCCAGTTCGCATCCGACGGAAACCGACAGGACTGCGACTGGCTCACAAAACTGCGCCAATTGAGTTGGTTTAATTGCACTACCCTATAGTTAAATTCTAGAACTTTCCAACCAGGAAACTCAACAGTGTAAGTATTCGGTTCCCTGGTTAGGGGTGAGTCGTGGGAATATAGGACAATCGGGTAAATTGGCAAGCCATATTTTTCGTGCAAACGGGCAAAGTAAGTGAACATCCGTGCATTAAAATCGGATTGGCTGGATGATTGATGTTCTGTGTGGATGTTGACACTCTGCGCCCTAAAGGGTCGCAGATTCGCGCATACGTTTCCATCTTTATATCCCTATTACTAGGGTTCCCAGGCTCACCACGTTTGCTCGTAGAGCGTGGTGATTTCTCCTTACGTTGTTTCGGGCGTTTAAGTTCCGAGGAGTCCCCCCGTACTATAGAATATGCTCTATCTCTGATTGTTTTTGATGCACCAATATCAGCGTGAGTCATATATCCGCATTGAGAACAAATGAACTTTTCTTTATCTCGATTTGATTTATCAATGTGTCCACATTCTCGACATTGAAGACTGGAGTTTTTAGGATTGATTTTAATTACAATTTTTCCTTGCTTTGCAGCTAGATACTCAATCTTTAAAATCAATTCACTCCAACTTGCATCAGATATAGCGCGATTTAATCCTTTCTTTCTCGATTGTCCATTCCTTAAAAATCTCCCTGTTTTCTCGTCTACCTTTACCTTGCACCGTCGTAGCATACCTGAGACATTTAAATCCTCTAACGCAATAGCATCTACATTGCGTGATGCTATTTTATTAGCAATTTTCCACTGGTAAGCTTGACGTTTATTGGTTATTTTTTGATGATATCTTCCAACTTTTTTAGCTGACTTTTTACGATTGTTACTACCTTTAAGCTTCCTGCTTACTCGTCTTTGTCTAATCCTGAAAGTACGTTTAGCTTTTTTGTTGTTTGAAAATTTAGGATTGTCAATCTGATGATTGTCAGACAAGTGAACAAGCTTAGTAATACCTAAATCACAACCGATTATTTTACTTACTTGGGATAAAGGTTTTGTGATATAGTTGGGAACATTTTTATTTTCTATCCTGATAGAGATATACCAACCATCTTGACGTTTTCTAACTGTACAAGCCTTAATAATAAATCCATTTGGAATATTACGAGAATTATAAAATCCTATCCATCCTAATTTAGGGAGATAGATTTTACTACTTTGTATCTTCACTCCCATTACGTAGGTGAATGAAGTGAAGTTACTGCGATTTTTAAACCTGGGAAATCCTCGACCCTCATAGAAATTTTTATATGCAGTATCTAATCTTTTGACATTTTGTTGTAATACTGTAGAGTCAATTGTCTGATACCAAGGTCTAGATTTTTTCAGTTGAGGTAATGCAGTAATCTGAATATCACCAGCACTCCTACGAGGGTTTTTAGCTTTTCCCTCTTGATCTAGCTTAGAATCCTTCCAGGGTTCACCTGTTGCGCCATTCTTACTAACAAAACACGTTAATGGACAAGCTTCAGCCTTGGTTCTAATATCACAGTAATTACCTTGGATATATTGTTGTGAGTATTGAGTTAATCGATCATTCAAACACCAATTGTAATGACTGCGAAGCATATCAACCCAATTACTCATTTTGGTTGATTGACCAATATTAGGTCTCAGCTTGTAAACGTAGTTTATCAGCAATTATTATTACCTCCTAATTGTTGATAAAATATTTACGTCTACAGTAATATACCGTATTTAGATTGGCAATGCAACAATATAGAAGAAAAAATCATTCTGTCTCTTTGGTTAATTATCATCTAGTCTGGATACCAAAAAGACGAAAAAAGGTGTTAGTTGGCGATGTAGAAAATAGGTTAAGAGAAATTATTTGGGATGTGTGTCAAGAAAAAGATTGGAAGGTTATAGCTCTAGAAATTATGCCTGACCACATTCACCTTTTTGTTAATCTCCCTCCACAGACAGCCCCACACCAAGTTGCTAATGCTATTAAAGGAAGAAGTTCTAGATTTCTCAGACAAGAATTTCCCCATCTACTTAAGTTACCTAGTCTTTGGACAAGTTCGTATTTTGTATCTACTGCTGGTAATGTCAGTAGTGAAACAATCCGAAGATATATTGAGGAGCAAAGGCATCATGATACTACTTAATGTCACGGGGCGTAAACGCCCCTTCTCGTCCTATATCCACTGCCTGAAGTACAATTGAGACTGATTTTCAAGAAAAAATCAGTCTCAATTTCAGTGGTTTTGGACATCGTGCCAATATTTATAAATAGGGAATTCTGATTTTGGAAGGATACACGGACGACTAAATCGGCAATTTTCTTTGTCCCCGCAGTCACATCTGTAAATACTTCTTGGGGTATAAATTATATGGTGTCGCGTTGCCAATAGTTGGTAATATCGGGGAAAAATAGTTCGATGAACTCAGGAAAGAAGTTTTCTAAGAGCTTTTTAAATAGTTGGTCATGGTCAATCATAAAATGATATTACAGGGTTTTGGGGAAAAAGGCGATCGCTGTCAGACTTGTGGTGAGGCATTGTAAAAAAATCGAATCAAAGGCGATCGCATGATGGATGGTTACAATTCAAACAGCGTTTTTCTAGGGGTTTAGCTCTACATTCATTGATGATAGATGATAGACGAGCGATCGCACTTAATCAATTTTCATCACAAATACATCAGAAATACAAAGTTTTTGTAATTTTATAAAACTAAATAGCTAATTAAGAATGTAACAAAAAATTAATATTTGTCTGAGTAAATACTTTTTGATATTGTTTATTTTTGTAAACAAAATTGCCAATTTTTATATCGTTTTGTGTCAAACAAACGGTAAAGTGGGCATTTGAGCGGCATTTTCTGATAAAAACTTCATAGTGACTGAAACTTAAGGGAGTTATTGCGGTTTATGAACCCCGTAATAGCTAATGCCCTGCCGATTATTAAATCCTATTAGAAGAGAACACGCATCAAAGGAGCTTCATTAGCATGTTCACTCACGTCAAGTCCACCATTCGTCATATTGCACCCGATGACTTGCGGGGACGGCATTTACTCAAGGTGGTCTATGTCGTGTTAGAGTCCCAGTACCAAAGTGCATTGTCACAAGCTGTCAGGACTATTAACCAAAACAATCCCGATTTGGCGATTGAAATTAGCGGTTATTTAATTGAGGAACTCCGGGATACGGAGAATTATCAGGAGTTCCAAAAAGACATGGAAACCGCGAATATATTTATTGCTTCGTTGATTTTTATTGAAGATTTAGCCCAAAAAGTAGTGGAAGCGGTGAAACCACACCGGGATCGCTTGGATGCGGCGGTGGTGTTTCCCTCCATGCCAGAGGTAATGCGCCTGAATAAAATGGGTAGCTTTTCCATGGCGCAGTTGGGCCAGTCTAAGAGTGTAATAGCCCAGTTCATGCGGAAGCGCAAGGAGAAATCCGGTGCTGGGTTTGAAGATGCAATGTTAAAGCTATTGAGAACATTGCCCCAAGTACTAAAGTTTTTGCCTGTGGAGAAGGCTCAGGATGCGAGGAATTTCATGCTGAGTTTCCAATATTGGCTGGGAGGTTCTCCAGAAAACCTGGAAAACTTCTTGTTGATGTTAGCTGATAAATATATATTTAAGAACTTAGATAAACAAAACTCTACTGCTCTGGAATATGAACAGCCGGTAGTCTATCCAGATATGGGTATTTGGCATCCTTTGGCTACTACCATGTATGAGGATGTGCGGGAGTATCTCAATTGGTACAACAGCCGTAAGGATATTCCCCAGGATTTAAAAGACCCTCTGGCACCTTGCGTGGGTTTGGTGATGCAACGCACCCACCTAGTTACTGGGGATGATGCCCACTATGTGGCTATGGTGCAGGAATTAGAGGCGATGGGGGCGAAGGTAATTTGCGTTTTTGCCTCTGGTTTGGATTTCTCTAAGCCTGTGGATGCTTATTTCTATGAACCCACCACTAATACACCCTTGGTAGATGCGGTGATATCTTTAACTGGTTTCGCCTTAGTAGGAGGACCAGCCCGCCAAGATCATCCCAAGGCGATAGAATCCTTAAAGCGGTTAAACCGTCCTTATATGGTGGTATTGCCCTTAGTATTCCAAACCACGGAAGAATGGCAAGATAGCGATTTAGGTTTACATCCCATTCAGGTAGCATTGCAAATTGCGATCCCTGAGTTAGATGGGGCAATTGAACCGATAATTTTATCAGGAAGAGATGGAACTACTGGAAAAGCGATCGCTCTCCAAGATAGGATTGAATCAGTAGCTAAAAGGGCTTTAAAATGGGCGAATTTGCGCCGTAAGCCCAAGGTAGATAAGAAAGTTGCTATTACGGTATTTAGCTTCCCTCCAGATAAGGGAAATGTGGGAACTGCGGCTTATCTAGATGTATTTGGTTCCATTTATGAAGTCATGGAAGCCTTGCAGCAAAATGGCTATGATGTGCAAGATTTACCAGATAGTCCCCAAGCATTGATGGAAGAGGTAATCCATGATGCCCAAGCCCAGTATGCAAGTCCAGAACTCAACATTGCTTACCGGATGTCCGTCCCTGAGTATGAAGAACTTACCCCCTACTCCCAACGTTTAGAAGAGAACTGGGGACCACCACCAGGAAACCTCAACAGCGATGGGCAAAACCTCCTGGTGTACGGCAAAACATTCGGTAACATCTTCATTGGTGTCCAGCCCACCTTTGGTTATGAAGGCGATCCCATGCGGTTGTTATTCTCTCGTTCTGCTAGCCCCCACCACGGCTTTGCTGCTTACTACACCTATTTAGAAAGAATTTGGGGTGCGGATGCGGTTCTCCATTTTGGCACCCACGGTTCCTTGGAATTTATGCCCGGTAAGCAAATGGGTATGTCTGGTGAATGTTATCCAGATAACTTAATTGGTAGTATTCCCAATCTGTATTATTACGCAGCCAATAACCCCAGTGAGGCGACAATAGCCAAGCGTCGCGGTTATGCAGAAACCATTTCTTACCTCACCCCCCCGGCAGAAAATGCAGGTTTATACAAGGGTTTAAAAGAACTGAGCGATTTAATTGCTTCTTACCAAACCCTAAAAGATACTGGACGGGGTGTTCCCATTGTCAACACCATCATGGATAAATGCCGAATGGTGAACTTGGACAAGGATATTGAGATCCCAGAAATCGATGCTAAAGATATGGGCACCGAAGAGCGGGATAATATGGTTGGCATTGTCTACCGCAAGTTAATGGAAATTGAATCCCGCCTGTTACCTTGTGGATTACATGTGATTGGTAAGCCTCCCACCGCCGAAGAAGCAGTAGCAACTCTAGTTAATATAGCCGGTTTGGATCGTGAAGAGGAAGAGATTCTCAGCCTCCAGCGGATTATTGCCAATAGCTTAAACCGGGATATTGAGTCAATTTACCGCAACAGTGACAAAGGCATTTTAGAAGATGTGCAACTGTTGCAAGATATCACCATGGCAACCCGCGCTGCTGTTGCTTCCTTGGTACAGGAGAAAACCGACGCTGAAGGTAGGGTTTCTGTAGTTTCCAAATTGAATTTCTTCAACATGGGTAAAAAAGAACCTTGGGTAGAAGCACTACACCAAGCGGGATATACTGGTGTTGATCAAGAAGCCCTTAAACCCCTGTTTGAGTATTTAGAATTCTGCTTGCAACAGGTTTGTGCGGATAACGAACTGGGTGCATTACTCAAAGGATTAGAAGGGGAATATGTCCTTCCTGGTCCCGGTGGCGATCCCATCCGTAACCCCGATGTCCTACCTACGGGTAAAAATATTCACGCCCTAGACCCCCAAGCCATTCCTACCCAAGCCGCAGTGCAATCAGCCAAAGTGGTGGTGGAACGCTTACTAGTAAGGCACATGGCAGAGAATGATGGTCAATATCCGGAAACCATTGCCAGTATGCTTTGGGGTACAGATAATATTAAAACCTACGGGGAATCACTGGCACAGATTATGTGGATGATTGGTGTGCGTCCCGTTCCCGATGCTTTAGGTAGGGTGAATAAGTTAGAATTGATACCCTTAGAGGAATTGGGTAGACCAAGAATAGACGTAGTGATTAACTGTTCCGGGGTATTCCGCGACTTATTCATCAACCAAATGAATTTATTGGACCAAGGGGTAAAAATGGCTGCGGAAGCGGATGAACCCTTAGAAATGAACTTCGTCCGCAAACACGCTGTAGCTCAAGCAGAGGAAATGGGAATTAACCTGCGTCAAGCAGCAACCAGGGTATTTTCCAATGCTTCCGGTTCCTATTCTTCCAACATTAACTTAGCGGTGGAAAACAGCACCTGGGAAAACGAAGGAGAACTACAGGAAATGTACCTGAAGCGGAAATCCTTCGCCTTTAGTGCAGATAATCCGGGGACAATGGAGCAATCGCGGGAACTGTTTGAAAGAACCTTGAAGACTGCTGATGCCACATTCCAAAACCTGGATTCTTCGGAAATTAGCTTGACAGACGTTTCCCACTACTACGATTCCGATCCCACCAAAGTAGTAGCAAGTCTGCGAGGTGATGGGAAAACCCCAGCATCCTATATGGCGGATACCACCACAGCCAATGCCCAAGTGCGTAGCTTATCAGAAACCGTGCGCTTAGATGCCCGTACCAAATTGTTAAATCCTAAGTGGTACGAAGGAATGCTGTCCCACGGTTATGAAGGGGTGCGGGAGTTATCCAAGCGGTTAGTAAATACTGTAGGTTGGAGTGCAACCGCAGGTGCAGTGGATAATTGGGTTTATGAGGATGCAAACGACACCTTCATGAAAGATGAAGAAATGCAGAAGCGTTTGTTGAACATGAATCCCCACTCTTTCCGCAAGATGGTGACAACCTTCTTGGAAGCCAATGGACGGGGTTATTGGGATACAGATGAAAGCAACTTAGATAGGTTGCGGGAGTTGTATCAGGAAGTTGAGGATAAGATTGAGGGAATAGAGTAGCGAGTATCTTGAGTAAGAGTTCAATAATGAGGGTGGGCAAATAGTCCACCCTTATTTTATGATTTAAATTTATTGTCAATTCTAAAAAAATAAATAATAGATTATGAGTATTACACCTAAAGGAATGAGTATATTGGAACTATATCGTCTTTATAGAGAAAATAATCTTATTGTCAATCGTAGATACCAACGTAAACTTGTATGGACTAAATCAGAGAAAGCATCTTTAATCGAAAGCATCCTATTAAAATATCCCATTCCACTAATTTTATTTGGAAAATTCAAAAAAGATGGAAAGGATATGTATGAAATAATTGACGGGATGCAACGATTAAATGCTATTTTTAGCTTGATTGAAAATCAATTTTCAATTAATGCTAAATTTTTTGATGTTACAAAGCATCCATTGGCTAATGAACTAAATAATCAAGGAGTATTTCAACGAGTAGAAACTAGCACAGACAATTTATTAAATGCTCAAGATTGTGTAGATTTTTTAGAATATTCATTAGCCGTTACTGTCTATGAGGCTAACAGTAACAAAGAAATTGAAGATGTGTTTAACAGAATTAATTCCAATGGAAAACATTTATCAGCTCAAGAAGTCAGACAAGCTGGAGTGACAAGTAACTTTGCAGAATTAGTAAAATCATTAGCTTCTGAAATCAGAGGTGATGTATCGATGGAAATTGTTCCCCTCACAGAAATGCCTGAAATTAGTATTGATTATAAATCTATTGATTTAGGATATGGAGTTCTTGCAGAAGATACATTTTGGTGTCGTCAAGGTATTATCAGAAATTCCGATTTGCGGGAGAGTGCAGATGAACAATTGTTGGCAGATATCATACTTTCTATAGCTTTAGGAAAACCCTTTCCAGCAAAAAAAGACAACTTTGATTCCTATTATGGCAAGGGCAATACAGATAAGTCAGATGAAATCGAACTAGCAGTTACAAGATATGGAATAGAAAATTTGAAACAAGATATTAAAGCGATAATATCATACATCCAAAATGCAGTTAATTCACTATCATCTACAGACTCAGGAAATGATAAAAACTTTCTCAGAAGAATTTTAAGTCGTGATGGAGGAGTTAGCAATCCGGTTAAAGAGCCATTTTATACATTATTTATGGCTTTTTATGATCTAATCATCAAAGAATCCAAGGAACCTTTTGATTATCAGGAAATTTTTAATGCAGTAACGGGACTAATGGGAAACATTGAAGTAAGTTCTAGTATTACAACAGATAAAAGAACTAAAAATATCAATCTTACTAAAGGATTAATTCAGAGTTATTTTAAATCATCAACTTCTACAATTCGTAGCAGTGGATCTTATGCCATAGATTTAGAAAATTATCTAAGGCGTTCAAAAACAGAAGCTCCAAATTATGATTTCAAACAAGGGCTACTGTCATTAAACCCTTCTAATCGTATTTTTGACAGCAATTGTTTTAGTAAAATTTGTCAAAATATTGCAGCTATAGCGAATCTAGGTAAAGGTAAAAAAGGATATATATTTTTGGGTATATCTGATACAGAAAAAGATACTAAGCTTATCGAAAATCTCGACCACATATCTGCACCTAGATTTTTTCCATTTGGTATTGTCGGAATAGAAAGAGAAGCCAAAATCCAGGACATAACACTCGATCAGTACATCTTGCAAATTAGTCGAAAAATTAGAGACTCTCAATTACCTGAATGGCTAAAAACTAGTGTGAATACAGCATTAACTCCCATTACATACCAAAATCATACAGTATTGATGATTGAAATACAAGCAGGGAAAGAGCCTGTATGGTATAACAACAAGCTCTACATAAGAGATGGGCATGAAAAACAACCTCAAGAGTTATCTGGTGAAAAAATTAGTGCTGTGTATAGCTTATTTCAATAACAATATCTTTCTTCAGTAGAACGCTTGTAGTAGAAAAAACGCGATTAGTTTTTTATGGGATTTATAGAAATTATCACTTTTGAAACTGTGCAGAGTACAGTGTCTCACTACTAGTGCCAGTATATAAGAAATAAGCGATGAGCTAAAACAATGTCAAATCCCCTGAAACAATTGGTTGTATCCAATCCAAAAGTGATGATGGGAAAACCTGTAATTGCAGGAACCCGTATCACCGTTGAGTTGATTCTAGAAAAATTAGCTGCTGGTGAAACACCAGAACAAATCCTAGAATCCCATCCACGACTCACCCGTGAATCGATTCAAGCAGCTTTAGCCTTTGCTGCTGAAGCTTTGCGGTATGATGTGATTTACCCCATAGTAGAGACAGCTTCTTGAACTTTCTAGCAGACGAAAATATAGATTTACAAGTTGTTGAACGTTTGCGACAAGATGGTCATTTTGTCCTGTACGTCGTGGAAATGGAACCAGGAATTTCTGATGATGAAGTATTAGACTTGGCTAATCAGGAAGCAGCTTTATTATTGACGTATGATAAAGATTTTGGTGAATTAGTTTTTCGTTTGCGTCGTATTTCGTCTGGTGTTGTTTTTATTCGATTATCAGGATTATCTAACACTCGTAAAGCAGAGATTATTTCTTCTGCAATTAATGAACATGTTAGTGAGTTAAGAGGAGCTTTCACAGTTATTACACCCATAAGTATCCGTATTCGTAAGCTTGATAACTGAATATTATCCAAGAACAGATAGAAACCGCTCAAGAATTAGGCTATACAATTCCCAAATCTAAGAAACGATTGATGTTCGCCTAAAACTATTAAAATAGTTATTATTGGGTAAGTAAGTAGGTTGGGTGAAGCGATAGCGTAACCCAACAAATAGTTGATAATGTTGGGTTCCGTTCCTCCACCCAACCTACAATAATTTTCATAGTTTAATTGAACTGTATTGAGCTTTAATAATGGCTGTAAAATGTAGAGCACGAGGTGATTTTTAATGGATAAATTAAATAGATATCGCCAGCTTGTACAAAAAAAATTACATGATTATAGTGAGAACAAACCAGCTTATGTAAATATAGAAGTAGAGACAATTTTTGATAAAGAACGCGACCATTATCAAATAGTTAATGTAGGCTGGGAAGGTCAAAATTGGGTACATAGTTGTATTATTCATATTGATATTAAGGGTGGAAAAATTTGGCTTCAGTGGAATAGTACAGAAGATGATATTGCTGCTAATCTGGTAGCTGCGGGAGTTCCCAAGGAAGATATTGTATTAGGGTTTCAGTCTCCTTTTATGAGGCAATTTACAGAATATGCAGTGAATTAGAAGCGAAGGTTGATGTCCGCGTAAAATTAGTACAATGGTTATTGTTGGGTAAAACCCTATGGAAGCCGTAACAATCGATTTCAAACCCATCCTTGATTTAACAGACGAGCAATTTTTTCAGCTATGTCAGGCAAATAAAGATTTAAGATTTGAACGCAATGCTACCGGGGAACTAATAATAATGCCACCAGTCGGAGGAGAAAGCAGCAATCGTAATGGTAGGATAAACCAACAATTATTTAATTGGGCAGATTTAGATGGAACGGGAATTGCATTTGATTCTTCTGGTGGCTTCAAACTTCCCAACGGTGCGGATCGTTCTCCTGATGCTTCTTGGGTAAAATTAGAACGTTGGAATGCATTAACAACGGAGCAACAAACAAGATTTTTACCGCTTTCTCCTGATTTTGTGATTGAGTTACTGTCACCCAGTGATAGTTTGAAAGCGACTCAAAAAAAGATGGAAGAAGATCAAGAAAATGGTGTACGTTTGGGTTGGTTAATTAATCGCAAATTGCGACAAGTTGAAGTTTATCGAATTGGACAAGAAGTAGAAATTTTAGAGAATCCTAGTAGCTTGTCGGGTGAAGATGTTTTACCTGGATTTGTACTGGATTTAGAGAAGATTTGGTAAAATCACAGAAATTATCATGCAGGAATGGATAGAAACTGCTCAAGAATTACTCCTATCCCGCCAAGATTACTGATTAAAAAACCGCAAAGGCGCAGAGAACGCAGAGGATAGAGAGATGTAGGAGAGAGGTAATCTTACAACACCGAAGGGAATAGGGCGTGTTTTCAAACCTCACATTAACCTAAATTGTAGGTTGAGTTGAGGGACGAAACCCAACATTCTTCGTCGATTTGTTGGGTTTCACGAACTTCTACCCAACCTACGAATGAGTTTGAAAACAGTCCCTAGGACATACAATAGGCAGCTGCATTACGTTATCAAGGACTTGCTCGAAGGTAAGCATAGTTAATATTGAATCACTTGCAATAAATATACCGCATATCACTAATGTATACTGGACAGGTTCATCATCTGAGCTTTTGTGTAAAGCATCAGGTGAGATTATTTGATGCGCTCAGAGTAAGGTAAAAACGCGATATCTGCCCATGTGAAGTATAGTAGAGTTGCAATTATCTTAAGCACTTAAATTCCCTTTTTACCCTACCGATGAATGCTCTCACGCTCAACCTCAATCCCGTCATTCAACTAACAGACGAGCAATTCTTTGAGCTATGTCAAATAAATGAACTGATTCGGTTTGAGCGAAATGCTGATGGTACTATAGTCTTGATGCCTCTTGTGGGTGGTTTAACTAGCATCCGCAATGCTAATATAACCGCTCAACTAGGAATGTGGAATCGTGACGAAACTTTAGGAGTAGTTTTCGATTCTTCCACTGGTTTTACGTTACCTAATTCAGCAGTGCGCTCTCCTGATGCTTCTTGGATAAAATTATCAAGATGGGATACCCTGCAATCAGAAGAAAAAGAAAAATTTCCGCCTATTTGTCCTGATTTTGTGATTGAATTACTTTCCCTCAGCGATAGTTTAAAAACAACTCAAAAAAAGATGAAAGAATATCAAGAAAATGGTTTACGTTTGGGTTGGTTAATTAATCGTAAATTGCGACAAGTTGAAATTTATCGGATTGGACAGGAAGTAGAAATTTTAGAGAATCCTAGTAGTTTGTCGGGTGAGGAGGTTTTACCTGGATTTGTGCTGGATTTAGAGAAGATTTGGTAAAATCACAGAAATCATCTAGCGGGACTTGAACATTTTTGGGGACAAAATAAGCCTCAAATCCTTGTAGTTTTTCTCTACCTGCGGAATGTGGGCTATATAGCGCTACGCGCAAGTCAAAAGTCAAAAGTCAAAAGTCAAAAGTGGACTGCTCATGGATTTCAGCACTCAAGGATGTCCTAACCTAATTTCGTAGCACTATATTGGCTAGTTTTTGTCTAAGTTCCGTTAACAGAGGGATAAAATATCCCCGACTTCTTCAATAAATCTCCGCACATCATAGGGATTTTTTGGATAGAAGTCGGGGATCTAAATATCCGCAACTCGGCAGATTATTGATCAAAATTTGGAATGTTCCCGTACCTTAATAGGTGGGTACAGAGGGGTCGATTTCCTTGCTCCAAGCGGTAATACCACCCTTCACATTTACCCCTTCAATGCCAGCTTGTTTGAGGATAGCCAGGGCTTTTGCAGAACGGCCACCCATTTTACAATGGGCATATAACCTGTCTCCATTGAACAATTCTTTGATTTTGTCCACACCCGTACCAGATTCAATTTCCGATAGAGGTATTAAAACAGAACCAGGAATCCGGGCGATTTCATACTCATGGGGGTTACGAACATCCAGAAGCGTAAAATCATCGGCACCGCTGTCTAGCAATTGCTTTAATTGTGCAACTGTAATTTCTTGAATAGCAGCCTGTTCTTCTGCCTCTTGTGCCTGGGCTTGAGGTATACCACAGAATTGCTCGTAATCAATCAGTTTTTCAATTACTGGACGAACGGGGTTGGGACGTAACTTCAACTCCCGGAACTGCATTTCTAAGGCATTGTACAGGAGCAATCGCCCACTGAGGGTATTACCCTGCCCCATGACAATCTTTACGGTTTCTGTGGCTTGGATGACACCAATAATTCCCGGCAAAATTCCCAGAACCCCGCCTTCCGCACAGGAGGGAACCATTCCTGGTGGTGGTGGTTCGGGATACAAGTCGCGGTAATTTGGTCCACCTTCATAGTTAAATACCGTTGCTTGCCCTTCAAAACGGAAAATAGAACCGTATACATTGGGCTTATTCTCTAGCACGCAAGCATCGTTAACTAAATAGCGGGTGGGGAAATTATCCGTACCATCAACCACCACATCATAGAGTCTAATGATATCGAGGGCATTTTCTGCACTCAGACGGGTTTCGTATAAATCAACCTGGCAATGGGGGTTAATTTCGTGGATGCGGTTCTTGGCTGATTCAATTTTGGGCTTACCCACCCAAGATGTACCATGAATGACTTGGCGTTGCAGGTTAGAAGTATCAACCACATCGAAATCTACAATCCCGATGCGCCCGATACCTGCCGCTGCCAAATATAACAGTAATGGGGAACCTAGTCCACCCGTACCAATACACAGCACACTGGCTGCTTTAAGACGCTTCTGCCCTTCTAATCCGACTTCGGGTAAAATCAGGTGGCGGGAGTAGCGTTCGTAATCATCTTGTGTCAACTGGATTTGATCCAGATTGGGATTCAGCATAGCATTTCGATGAGGAAGCGCAGACTTTTTATGGTAACTAAAAATGACACCTTTTTACCTATATTCTTTTATAGTTTTTTACCCAAGTTGCGAACTTTCTCTGGTTTAAACTGTTGATTTGGATCTAAACACCAACTGTTGATGTCAGTTGATATGCCATTTTTAACGGCAACTATAATATACGAATATTCTTGCCAAGCACACAAGCGGTCAAATTCGGAAGGAATGGCGGGATAATCGGGATGGGAGTGGTAAAAGCCGACAATCTCAAGGTTTTGCTCCCTGGCTTGTTTTTGTGCTTGTAACATTACTTGGGGTGCGATCGCATACCTTCTTCGTTTACTATATTCTTGGCTATCCCCAGGGAAATCTCCGGCTGTATCCCCTTGCCAAGCATTTTCTGTGGGCATAACTTCTACAACTGTTTTACCATCATCAGCAAGGTGACCAAACAAAATACCACAACACTCTTCAGGATAGGTCTTTTGGGCATGGGTGCGAATTGTTTGTAATTGTTCTTCACTGAGATGGATCATAAAGGGGACAAGGGGTGAAGGGAAAAATGTGTGGGAGAGGCAGAAAAAGTAAGTAATAAGTAATAAGTAATAAGTAATAAGTAATAAGTAATAAGTAATATAGCAGTTCCTACTCAAATGAGGTTGTACCAACAGCCAGAATTGCCAAGCCTTTTAGCTTCAAGTATGTACCTCATCAGATAGAGAAAGGTTGTCAAGAAATGTCAAGTTTTGTTCAAAAAATAGCTTACTAGAAGATTACTCCCACGGCTGTAAGCAGATGGGTTTTGCGCTAAAGTCTATAAATGAAAACCTTACATCACAAGCATTTTAATTTCCAATTGTAATTCCGCACAGCATTACTATACGCCTCATGAAGACAGTGATGATACGGACTCAAAAGACTCAATCATGGCACTCCAACCCCTTGGAAGTGGTAATCAAGCTGGTAAATGGCAATGTAAATGGACTGGATAAACAGGAAGCTCAACGACGTTTAACAGAGTATGGACTCAATCAATTACCCCAAAAACCTCCCCCTAGCTGGTGGCAAATTCTGTTACGGCAATTCCGCAGTCCCTTAATTTATGTTCTCGCCCTTGCTACCCTGATATCCATTGCCATTGGAGATGTGAAAGATGCCGGGTTTATCACTGGGGTACTTGCCATTAATGCCTTGATTGGTGGCTACCAGGAATGGCGGGCGGAAAAAAGTAGCCAAGCTCTGCAACAATTACTGAAGATTCGGGCGGCGGTACTCCGGGATGGGGAGGTGTGTGAAATTGATGGGGAACAGGTGGTTCCGGGGGATGTGGTGTGGCTGGAGTCAGGGAACCGCATCCCTGCCGATATGCGACTACTGGGAACCCACAATTTGGAGATAGATGAGTCTTTATTAACTGGAGAATCCCTCCCTGTATTAAAAAATTCTCAGTGGTGTGGAGAGGTAAATACACCGTTGGCGGAACGATGCAATATGGCTTATGCCGGTTCTATTGTGGTGCGGGGCAGGGCTAAAGGGCTAGTAGTTGCTACTGCCACCGCTACTATGGTAGGTCAACTGGCAACGGCAATGCTCAAGTCTTCAGGGGGTAAACCACCCCTATTAGAACGGATGGAACTGTTCAGCCGGCGGATAGCAATGGCGGTTGTGGTGGCGGCTCTGGTAGTTGCTCTGGTAGGGATTCTCAGGCATGGTTACAGTATTACCGATATGTTTATGTTTGGGGTGGCTTTGGCGGTTTCTGCCATCCCTGAAGGTTTACCCGTTGCCCTGACGGTGGCTCTTGCTGTTGCCACATCCCGTATGGCTAGTCGCGGGGTGATTGTCCGTCGTTTACCGGCTGTGGAAGGGCTGGGGAGTTGTACTTTAATTGCCAGCGATAAGACGGGAACCCTAACTTGTAATGAATTAACGGTGCGGGAAATCTGCCTGACAAATGGCGATCGCTTTCAAGTTACAGGGAAAGGTTTTATACCAGATGGGCAAGTAATTACACTGTCAGACTCCATCTCCACCGCCAATCCCACCACCTTTACTAACCTCGCCCGTGCTGCTGTGCTTTGCAATGAAGCCGACTTACACCACCGCAATGGGAATTGGGTATGGCGGGGCGATCCCACGGATATTGCTTTATTAGTAATGGCACATAAATTAGGCTGGAACCGGGAAGTCACCCTAGAACAGTATCCCCAAATCAATGAAATCCCCTTTGAGCCAGAACATCAATTTGCTGCCACCTATCACGCAACTGACTCCCCTGGAGAAACCAAGTATGTGTTTGTCAAAGGTGCGCCGGAACGGGTACTGAAGATGTGCGATTTATCACAGTACCCCCAACAGGAAATGGCACTCACCACCATTGCCCAGAACATGGCAGAACAGGGCTATCGGGTATTAGCACTAGCAGAGGGTATAATGAGCGATCGCCTGGATTCAACTCAAGCTCCCCCTGCTCCTGCCCAACTTACCTGTTTGGGGTTTGTGGGTATGATTGACCCCCTCAGAGCCGGTGTCCGTGATGCGATCGCTGCTTGCCATACAGCAGGGATTCGGGTGTGGATGGTAACTGGGGATCATCCTACCACAGCTTTAGCGATCGCCCGTGATTTAGGTTTGGCAACCACACCAGAGCAGGTAATTACAGGTAGTGAGCTGGCTACTCAATCCCCAGAACAATTACAGTCAACCATCAAAACCGTAGAAGTATTTGCCAGGGTTGCCCCCCATCAAAAACTGCAACTCGTCAACGCCGCCCGTGACTCCGGTGATTTCGTGGCAGTTACCGGGGATGGTGTGAACGATGCTCCCGCCCTCCGTGCCGCTAATATCGGGGTGGCAATGGGTAAATCGGGCACAGATGTTGCCCGTGAAGCTGCGGAGTTAGTCGTGAGCGATGACCATTTTGGTACCATTGTGGCTGGCATTGAAGAAGGGCGAGTTGCCTACAACAATATTCGCAAGGTGATTTACTTACTTGTGTCCACCGGGGCGGCAGAAGTGGTACTAGTGGGGTTGGGAATTTTAACCGGCTTACCCCTACCATTATTACCCGTACAGCTACTGTGGCTGAATTTAGTCACCAACGGCATCCAGGACGTAGCATTGGCATTTGAACCCAGTGAAGGGGACGTACTTCACCGCCATCCGCGATCGCCAAAAGAACCCATCTTTAACCGCTTAATGATTGAACGCACGGTGGTAGCAGCTGTGGTCATGGGTCTGGTTGGTTTTAGCCTGTTTCAATTGTTACTTAATAATGGCTGGCAGGTATCTTCAGCTCGGAATGCGTTGTTGTTATTAATGGTGTTATTTGAAAACATTCACATCGGTAATTGCCGTTCTGAAGAAAAATCTGTTTTCCAGCTATCTCCCCTACGCAGTCCCATTCTCCTGGCTGGTACAGCTTTGGCATTCCTAATTCACGTAGCTATCTTATATATACCCCTAGGAAACACCTTATTGTATACCGAACCCGTGGGGGTAAAAACTTGGGGTTTGTTGATTGGTTTGAGTTTAACAGTACTAATAGCGATCGAGGTTCACAAATTAGGATGGCACTGGCAGAGGAGAGTGAGGGAGTGATGGTTGATGGTTGTTAGTTGTTAGTTGATAGTTGATAGTTGATAGGATGATGGTTGATAGTTGATGGGATGATAAGGTAATGGGATGATGAGGTGATGGAGGGAAGGAGTGAGAGAGGATTAAATTTATCTTCTTCGGTAATCCCAACCATCAACCGTCAAGCGCTTCGCGCAATTCGTAATTTATAATGCCTCCTGCTCCCTCCGGGAGAGCTGCGCTAACGGAGGAGCTGCGCTAACGTAATTCGTAATTATTACCCCACGGATGAATCCGGGGGCTTGAATAATGAATCAAATTTATTTTTTTCATCAATGAATTGAGGGGCTTGTACCCTGAATAAACCCCGTCGGGACGGACGGGGTTTCGTAATTAGTGAGTAATTCCTGAATTTTTAATTACGAATTACGAATTACGAATTAGTAATTATTTGGTCAACCCCCCACACTCCGGGCGGGGAAACCCCGCCCCTACTCCTTCCCCGCACCGAGATACAACTCCCCTACCTGGGGATCGTTCAATAAATCTACTCCTGGGCCAGAAATTGCATCCTTTCCTGACTCTAATACATAACCGCGATGGGACATTTCCAGGGCTTTACGGGCATTTTGTTCTACTAATACAATAGCCGTACCCCCTTGATTCACCTGCTTGATTTGCTCAAATACCTGTGTTACCAAAATGGGAGATAAAGCAGCAGACGGCTCATCTAAAATCAATAGAATTGGTTCCAACATCAACGCTCTACCCATAGCTAACATTTGTCTTTCCCCACCGGATAGGGTTCCCCCACGTTGTTTGCGGCGTTCGGCAAGTCTGGGAAACATATCAAATATTCGCTTTTTGAGTGGTGCTAGGGGGACATTACGGACAAAAGCACCCATTTCTAAGTTTTCTTCCACACTCAATGAGGGGAAGACATTGGAGATTTGTGGTACATAACACATTCCCCGTTGTACAATTTGATTTGATTTTAGCCCTGTTATATCTTCATCCTTAAAAGTGATATTGCCTGTGTGGGGTGTTAACAGTCCAAAAATTGTTTTTGCTAAGGTTGATTTTCCTGCACCATTGGGACCAATGACTGTAACTAGTTCTCCTGGTTGTACCCGAAAGTTAATTCCTTGGAGGATGTCTACATCTTTGATATATCCGGCGTGGACGTTATTAACTTCTAATAAATACTGATTAGTCATGCAACTTTTTGATTTGAGATTTGAGATTTTGGATTGACGCTGTACCTAAATTTAGGGGTTGCAAATAATGATAAGCTTATCTTTTTATCCACAAATAAATTTGGGATATTGAAAGTATAATTTATCTTGGCTCATTGCTTTTTAGTTATTAGTTAATACATAGAACTTCAGAATCGAGAAATCACTACTCAAAGTCTGGGTTAGTAACTGTTATCTAATTTCTACCCCAAAATATACAAATCTTACTTTTTGTCTAGTTTTTCTCGTGCCATACGCTCAATCACATCACTTAAACTATTTGCACCTAATTCTACTTGTTTTTGCTCTAACCACTGTATCGCTGTTTCGGTCAAAGTCATTGTAAATCTACGCTTCTGTTCGTTGTAAATCTTTTTTCTAGGCATGGTTGCATTTTTCTAATAAATCATATACAATACGACTATATCATTGGAGGTCGTTCGCGTAGCGTCACCGAAGGTGATACAATGCAATTAGTAGAAAAACACACAATTAATAGACAACACAAGTTTTGGCAAGAATGTGATTACCTGGCTTTACAGTTAAAGCACTTATATAACGCAGCTAATTACACTCAAAGACAGTACTTTTTTGCTGAGGGTAAATACTACAATTCAATAGATATTTACCATCAAACTAAGAATCTAGAAGCTTATAGGTATCTACCAACGAAAGTAAGCAAACAGATTGTTAGGCGAGTGTCGGAGGCTTGGAAAGGATGGAAAGCAGCTTTAAAAGACTGGTCAAAGCATCCTGATAAATATTTAGGTAAACCAAAAATCCCTAAGTATAAACATAAGGAACACGGTAGAAATATTGTTATTTATCCTTCAGATACTTTATCAAAACCAGCACTAAAGAAAGGTGTTGTTAAGTTATCTCAGTCTAAAATTGAATTGTCTACTAAGGCTGTCAATATTAATCAAGTTCGCATTGCTCCGAAACTCAATTGTTATGTAATTGAAATTGTTTATACTATCCCAGATATTGAGAGAAAGCAGTCTAAGTACGCTGCTAGAGTTGATTTAGGACTAACGAACTTAATGGCTATAACTTCAAATCGACCAGGTTTAAAACCTCTGTTGGTTAATGGTAGACCGTTAAAGAGTATCAATCAATTTTTCAACAAAAGACTTGCTAATGCTCAATCTAAAGAGGCATGGACACAGATAAAAAAGCTTAATTGTAAGCGCGATAATAGGATAGATAATTACCTACATACAGCAAGCCGTAGAATTATTAATTGGTGCATCGCTAACGATATAACTACGCTAGTAATAGGTAACAATCAAGGTTGGAAACAAAACATCAAAATAGGTAAACGCAATAATCAGCAATTTACTAAAATACCTCATTCAAAATTAATCAATATGTTGGTTTACAAGGGAGAATTAGCAGGTATTGATGTGGTAATAACTGAGGAATCGTATACTTCCAAAGCCAGTGCATTAGATGGTGATGCATTACCTAAGTACAAACCTAATACTAAACATAGCTTTAGTGGTAAAAGAACCAAAAGAGGTTTATACAAGACCTCTACTGGTAAAACAATAAATGCGGACACTAATGGAAGTTTGAATATAGCAAGAAAAGTAATCCCAAACTTTATGAATGGGATAGAGGAGCCAGTGCGTTGCGGGGGTTCCCCCCGTTGTAGCAACTGGCGTGTATTGCCGTTTATGCCTTTAGTTCTGAAATTATGGACTAAGAATGAATTTGTCTAGATATGACTACTTATTGGTAGATATGTCCAGAATTATTTGAACGGTATTTTCTTAGTTTTAAATTCTTATACCAATTCTATATGAGGCTGCGCTATATTCCCCTTACTCTAGAAGAGTGGGGCTATACGAACAAAGCCTGCCGGGAGCAGGCTAAATTTGACACATCTTTATAAAGAAATGGTATTACAGTATTTAGCGTAAAGCTCCCCAGACCCCACGTTAGTTAAAACAATACAAGTGTTCTATCCAAGTCAGGAACACGGTAGTATTATTAAGGATTGTTTCCTGCCACCGTCTTACCCTGCTGATATGTCATCAACCAAGCTAGCCGCATCCCTCAATGGACATATTTCTCATACTAGTGATAGTCAAAATACTATTCGCATTCGGGGTGCAAGGCAGCATAATTTAAAAAATGTTGATTTAGAGTTGCCCCGCGATCGCTTGATCGTGTTTACTGGAGTATCGGGTTCTGGTAAGTCTTCCCTGGCGTTTGATACTATCTTCGCCGAGGGGCAGCGTCGCTATGTGGAGTCCCTGAGTGCCTATGCACGGCAATTTTTGGGACAAATGGATAAACCGGATGTGGAAGCCATTGAAGGGCTAAGTCCGGCGATTTCCATTGACCAAAAGTCCACTTCCCATAACCCCCGTTCCACGGTGGGGACGGTGACGGAGATTTATGACTATCTGCGGTTGTTGTTTGGACGTGCTGGTCAACCCCATTGTCCCATATGCGATCGCTCTATTGCACCCCAGACCATTGATGAAATGTGCGATCGCATTTTGGATTTACCGGAGCGTACCCGGTTCCAAATTCTCGCGCCGGTGGTGAGGGGTAAGAAGGGAACCCATAAGAAGTTGTTATCTAGCCTAGCTTCCCAAGGTTTTGTCCGGGTGCGGGTTGATGGGGAGGTACGGGAATTATCTGATTCCATTGAGTTGGATAAAAATTTTACCCATACCATTGAGGTGGTAATTGACCGTTTGGTGAAGAAGGAAGGAATTCAGGAGCGTTTGGTGGATTCCCTTTCCACCTGTTTGAAGCAATCTGGAGGTATTGCAGTAATTGATATTGTTCCTGGTGGGGAGGATAAATCATCACATCCAGAGTTAGTATTTTCCGAAAACTTTGCCTGTCCCGAACATGGGGCGGTAATGGAGGAATTATCACCGCGCTTATTTTCCTTCAATTCTCCCTATGGTGCTTGCCCCCATTGTCATGGTATTGGTACATTAAGGAGATTCTCCCCTGAATTGGTAGTACCCGATCCTAATGCTCCCATGTATGCTGCGATCGCTCCTTGGTCTGAGAAGGAAAATTCCTATTATTTGGAGTTACTGTATGCTTTGGGACAAGCTCATGGGTTTGAGTTGCAGACACAGTGGAAGAATTTAACCCCCCAGCAGCAAGAAATTGTTTTAAATGGAGAGGAAGAAACCGCAGAGGCGCGGAGGACGCAGAGTTTTAAAGGGGTATTACCAATTTTACAAAGGCAATATGATGGGGGTTCGGAGTTAGTTAAGCAAAAGTTAGAGCAGTATTTAATCGATCAACCATGTCCGGTGTGTGATGGCAAACGATTGAAACCGGAGGCTTTGGCGGTAAAGTTGGGGCAGTATGGCATATTAGAATTAACAGGGGTTTCTATTCGGGATTGTCGGGAAAGGGTTGATAATTTACAGTTGAGTCCCCGACAAATGCAGATTGCAGACTTGGTATTGCGGGAAATTAGGGCAAGGTTGCAATTTCTGCTGGATGTGGGGTTAGATTATCTTACTTTAGATCGTCCAGCCATGACTCTTTCCGGGGGAGAAGCGCAACGGATTCGTTTAGCTACCCAAATTGGCTCTGGGTTAACGGGGGTACTGTACGTATTAGATGAGCCGAGTATTGGCTTACATCAACGGGATAATGGGCGGTTACTGCAAACCTTAACCAGATTACGGGATTTGGGTAATACCTTAATTGTGGTGGAACATGACGAAGAAACCATTCGCGCCGCCGATTTTATTGTAGATATTGGTCCCCATGCAGGGATTCATGGAGGGGATATAGTATCTGCGGGGGATTTGCAGACATTATTGGATACAGAAACTTCCCTAACAGGTGCTTATCTTTCGGGAAGGAGAGCAATAGCCACTCCAGCTAAGAGGAGGAAAGGAAACGGGGTTAATTTAATTATGGAAAATGCCCGTCGTAATAACCTCAAGAACATTAACGTCAGTATTCCCTTGGGTAAACTTGTTACCGTTACTGGTGTATCTGGTTCCGGTAAATCGACCCTAGTTAACGAACTACTTTACCCTGCCCTACAACACCATCTACTGAAAAAAGTTCCCTTACCCAAAGAAATTGATACAATTCAAGGATTGGGTGCAGTTGATAAAGCCATTGTCATCGATCAATCCCCCATCGGTAGAACACCCCGTTCCAATCCAGCCACTTATACCGGGGTATTTGATGCCATTCGGGAAGTATTTGCTCAAACCATAGAAGCGAAAACACGGGGTTATAAGCGGGGACAGTTTTCCTTTAATGTCAAAGGTGGACGGTGTGAGGCTTGTAGTGGACAGGGTGTGAATGTGATTGAAATGAACTTTTTACCCGATGTCTACGTACAGTGTGAGGTGTGCAAAGGTGCTAGATATAACCGGGAAACCTTACAGGTGAAGTATAAAGGTAAATCCATTTCTGATGTGTTGAATATGACAGTGGAAGAAGCTTTAGACTTTTGCCAAAATATTCCCAAAGCGGTGAAGAAACTGCAAACTTTAGTGGATGTGGGTTTGGGTTATATTCATTTAGGACAACCAGCAACTACTTTATCTGGTGGGGAAGCACAGCGAGTGAAATTAGCCACAGAGTTATCCCGTCGCGCTACTGGGAAGACACTTTATTTAATTGACGAACCCACCACAGGTTTATCTTTTTACGACGTGCATAAATTATTGGATGTATTGCAGAGATTGGTGGATAAAGGTAATTCTATTTTAGTAATTGAACACAACTTAGATGTAATTCGTTGTGCTGATTGGGTGGTAGATTTGGGACCAGAAGGTGGGGATAAAGGTGGGGAGGTGATTGCTGTGGGTACACCGGAAGAGGTGGCGGAGAATCCCCAGTCTTATACGGGTAAATACTTAAAGCAGGTGTTGCAGCAGTATCCAGCATAATCTTCAGATCCCCGACTTCTCAAAAGACGCTGCTGGCGAATAGCAGGTTTCATAATGCTGTGACACCTCTAAATCACCATAAATCGCAATAATTTAGAGTTTTTTGAACTCACCTACCCTAGGGGAATCCCAAGCCCTAGAGACTAGCTCTAACTTGATTGAATACCTAATTAGGTAGCTAAATTACAGGGATCGCCACA
>JASJDS010000308.1 GCA_030065055.1 Calothrix sp. MO_192.B10 | reverse complement strand
TACAGGAATATTTGACCAATCTACCAACGACTTGATTGGGGTTATCAAAGGAGTTTCAGTTTCCGATCTCGATCTGACAGATACTTCTGTATTCCAGTATGTATAGCAGTCTGATTTGACTCGTAAAAATTGAAAGGCTCAGATCCCCGACTTTTGGGAAAAGTCGGGGATCTGATTGGGTGAACGAAAAAGTAAGTAATAAGTAATAAGTAATAAGTAACAAGTGCCGGATTTTACACGTTTCCACCCAACCCTTACCCTAGTGAAACAACCAAGTATTGAAAGCATATTTAATACCTTGAGTTACGGGTAATGACTGATGGGGGTGGGTATAACCTGAAGGGAAAACAATTACATTACCAGTATGGGGTTTAATCTTGAGGTTTTGGCGATCGAAATAGGTTTCTCCACCCACAAAACCTTCATTTAAATAGCCTACAACACTAACATCCCGAATCGGAATACCTTGCTTTGCTTCTTCCAAACGGCTAGAAAGTAACATACTATCGATGTGACGACGATAGAATTCACCGGGTTCGTACTTGAGGATTGAGCAAGGCTCGTTGTGAGGAAATGCTATACCATAGTACTGGTAAAGCATTTTCTGAACCACATCTATTTTATAAAGTAATAGTTGATGGGTAGACTGGAGTAAGGAATTATCATTATCCAGTGACAATATTTTATTATTACGAATCTGCTTGTCTACTGAATTAATCTCGATACCTGCTTGCTGATAGCCAATACATTCGCATACCTGAATGATTTGGTTACATAAACTGGGTTCAATGAGCTGCTCTACCAAGAGAATTTCATTGCCGAGGTTTTGGAGTTTATCGAACTTTGTTAAGTTAAGTGGCATTTGATTGACTTGTGCTATTTATCAGCCCTTCCCTGCACCAACCCCATACGGGGAACAGGCAAGGCAGAAGGCAGTCCCGATGAAAAAATTTCACCATCAAGGATGAAAGTGATTTTCCATCTTATCCCTACTCACTTTCAAGTTAGCCCCTCATGGAAAAATCCCACAACCTGCCTATGAAAATGCTTTGTGACAACTCCTCAAGGGCGCACGCAATGCGCCCCTACTCCTTCACTCCTACTCTACCCTTCGGGAAGCCACTGCGTGTCTACGAGAAGCCACTTCGTGTCTACACTCCTTCACTCCTACCCTACGGGAAGCCGCTACCGCGTCTACACTCCCTATTTTCTAGCTAGCCCCCCACGGGAAAATCCCACAACCTGCCTATGAAAATGCTTTGTGACTAATTCTTCAAGGGCGCACGCAATGCGCCCCTACAAACTCCGCGCTGATTAACCATTTTCAAGCTACTGCCCCACGGGAAAATCCCACACCTAAGCTGTCAACCATCAACTAACAACTAACAACTAACAACTAATAACCATCACTCCTTCACTCCTTCACTCCCTCACTCCCTATTTCAGGGAGATTATGTCACTTCAGTTATGTGAAATTGTCCCCATAAGACACATTTTATTGTTAGCTTAAAGGAATGTTGATTAATGCCGAACAGCTGCTGCAATACCAACGCTGTAAACGCCGACCTTTTTTAGATGTTCGCGGTGAAAAAAGGTGGCGAGACAGTGGTAATGATTTAATCAAAAAGCTACACCAAGACAAAACTGCCCATCAAAAGAGAATTTTGGGTCAGTTTACCTACGAACGACCACAATATCCTCCTAGGGACTGGCATTTGGGACACAAAGCAACCTTAGAATTGATGCGGAGTGGAGTGGACTGCATTCATAAAGGTGTATTACTGGTCAATTATGGCTCAGAATATACTTTGGTGAGCCATCCCCATTTATTAATTAAGCAGCAGGGAAAATCTCTGTTTGGAGATTGGTACTATGCTCCGGCTAATATTGAACTAGGTAAGCGTCCCAAACAAGAGTATCAGGTGGTAGTAGCTTTTCATGCTCAGGTGTTGGCACGATTACAACAGTCAGAACTCGATCGCGCTTGGTTAATGTTACGGGGTAAAGATGGGGGTTATCCAGTGGATTTAAGCAAATGGATTCCCCAGATGGAAAGCATTTTGGAGGAGTTTATCCACAGTCTGAAACAAGATGAAGCGCCGGAGATGTTTATTTCTCGGCAACGTTGTAGTATTTGTCATTGGCACAGTGACTGTTATGCGATCGCAAAATCAAATCAACATCTATCCCTATTGCCTGGGGTAACACCAGTTCGCTACACCCAACTCCAGGAACTAAATATTACCACACCAGAATCACTCGCTAGCACACATCCCTCTGTGTTGTCAAATCTGGTTGGTTTTGATGAGCGAGTGGCATCAAAATTAGTATTACAAGCTCAATCAGTACTGGAAAATCGTCCCCTACTTTTACCGTTTAATCCAGAAATTCAAGATATGGAATTTCAACATTCCATTGAGCTTTATTTTGATATTGAAGCCCAACCAGACTTGAAGTTAAATTATTTGTTAGGGGTTTTGGTTGTCGATAAACAAAATCATACAGAAAAATTTTATTCCTTCTTAGCCGAAAAGCCAGAAGACGAACAATTAGTTTGGCAGCAATTTCTCGATTTAGTTTGGCAATATCCCCAAGCTCCTATTTACCATTTTTGTGTCTACGAATTCGATACAGTCAAACGGTTAGGAAAGCTTTACCGCACCCCTCAAAAATCTGTATTACCCGTCCTGAACCGATTTGTGGATATATATGAGCATCTGATCCAAAATGTTGCCCTACCAGTAGAAAGCTATGCTTTAAAAGCGATCGCTCGTTGGTTGGGATTTGAATGGCGTAACCCAGAAGCCAGTGGAGCTAAGTGTATTTACTGGTATGACCAGTGGTTAAAAACAGGCGATCGTAACTTACTGGAAATTATCCAACTCTATAACGAAGATGATTGTCGAGCTACCCGCAGTGTTAAGGACTGGCTATTCCAATTTTATCAAGAACAATCCCAATCCCATTACCAGCTAGACCTACACCTATAATTCATGGCAACTAGGGTATGAGAATAATTCTTCCCCACTCCGAACTCCCAACTCCCAACTCCTCTAGGGCGCAAGCCGCAGTGCCCCTACTCCGAACTCCCAACTCCGAACTTAAGGAGTTGTTTTACAAGAGTATGCTATGCTAATCTCCGCCAAGTTGTACTAGCTATCTATTATCATAGGTTTCCATGAAACTAATGAGAAAAATATGGTCTTTGCCCAAAATTATTTACTTTTTTATTCCGATTTTAATCATTAGCATTGTATTGATTAATACACCTGCTCCTGCTGTGGAAATAACTGGTATAGACTTTATCGGACACGCTACTTTACCCACAGGCTTATCCTTTCAAAAAACTGAATTAGGCGGATTATCAGGAATTACCTATGATGCCAAAAATGACCTCTACTATGCCATATCAGATGACCGCAGTCAAAAGTCCCCCGCTCGTTTCTACACCCTGAAAATCGATCTGAGTCAAGGTGTACTCAAGCCACAAGGCGTTCAACCAGTTGGTGTCACCACATTATTGAATTCAAAAGGTAAAAGTTTTCCCAATCGCACCATCGATGCAGAAGGTATTGCCTTAACAAATAAAGGAACTATATATGTTTCCTCTGAAGGTGATGCAGGACAATCTATTAAACCTTTTATCAAAGAGTTTTCTCTCGCCTCTGGGAAAGAATTGAACTCCCTACCCATCCCGAATAAATTTTTACCTACTGGTAATGGCAAACAAGGTATCCGCAATAATCTCGCTTTTGAAAGTCTTACTATTACCCCCAATCAACAGAATTTATTTACAGCCAGTGAAAATGCACTAATTCAAGATGGCACAGAAGCTAAACCGAAAACCAATACTTCTTGTCGCATCTTGCAATATAACCTGAACGCTCAACAACCAGAAAAAGAATTTCTCTATCAGACTAAGCCCGTAATACCACTTGTAAACATTTCTCGTTTCTTTGCCAGTGGATTACCAGATTTATTAGCTCTGGACAATCGCGGACATTTTCTCAGTATAGAACGTTCTCTTACTGGTTTGGGTTTTTCCGTTGCTCTTTACCAAGTCTCTTTGGAAGGAGCCACTGACATTAGTAATGTGGATAGTCTTTTAAAAGCCAACTCCCAAGCCATCAAACCAGTCAAGAAAAAACTGCTATTTGACTTGAGAAAGCTAGATGTATTATTAGATAACATTGAGGGATTAACCCTTGGTCCTAGATTACCTGGAGGGCACCGCTCATTAATTCTGATCAGCGACAACAATTTTCAATCAATCCAAAAAACTCAAATCTTAGCCTTTCGACTAAAGAGTGAATCCCGTTTGCTCAGATTGCTACGACGATTACGTTTAAGATAATCATCAAATTTTATAGTTAATTTCCAAGAACACTCAGTATTTATTCTTTGCCAGTATATATACTGAGTGCGATGAATATAAAGAGTTATCTTTTTTTCTGGTTCCGTGTAATTTCTCATCCACCTATCTGAATAAATGTGTTACACCAGGTTTACAACTTGACTGAGTTTGTAAACCATTTTTATTTCAAACAATTTCTATTACTTTTAGAAACATAGCACTAAGTTTTTGGCTGAGGACATTTTTCCCTTTTTCTTTTACCCTTTCCCCCTTTCCCTGTGGACAGACAAAGTATGATGTCCTAACCTATATACTTACTGCTATATATAAATTACTTTCTATTGTGAGCAGAAATTAATCTCTAATTGCCACATATAAATATGTTGAAAACGAGTATTCATAAAACTGTAATGCAAGAAACAGAATTAGACAGTTATATTGGAACTTTTTTAAATAACCGCTACTTAATTAGAGATTTAATTGGTAAAGGCGGCATGGGGAGGGTTTACATTGCTGAAGATGTGGCAAAAGGTGGTATGCCAGTAGCAGTAAAACTTCTCTACATGAACCTAGTGAATCAACAAATGTCCCAGCGTTTTGCCAGGGAGATTTTCATTGGTTCTCAATTAGGACGTAAAAGTCAACATATTGTCCGTATATTAAGCTATGGAATTACTGAAGATAACATCCCATTTTATGTAATGGAATATCTTCAAGGTAAAAACCTCAAGCAAATACTTCAGGAAAAGCCCTTAACAGTAGAACAATTTTTAGATGTATGTAGTCAAATTTGTTCGGGCTTGCAATGTGCCCATGAAGGTGTGAATCTGAAGGGTGAAATTGTACCGATAATACACCGGGATATTAAACCAGAAAATATTTTTTTTCCTGAGGAACAGAAATTTAGTTCTGCTATCAAAATTTTGGATTTTGGCATTGCCAAATTTATGACAGAGCGTGCTGGAATGACTTTAACAGAGTCATTTATCGGTAGTTTACCTTACTGTTCTCCCGAACATATGGAAGGACGCAAATTATTAGATGTACGTTCTGACATTTACAGTTTGGGGGTCATTATGTTTGAAATGTTGACTGGTAAACATCCCTTCTTTTCTCAAACACAGTCTTTTGGAGATTGGTATCAAGCTCATCATTTTCAAACTCCTCCTAACATTAAAGAAGTTAATCCTCAGCTGAAAGTTCCCCAACAATTAAATCAATTAGTAATGCAATGTTTATCTAAAGAAGTAGATAAGCGTCCTGAAAATGTTACTAGTATTTTAACTGTTTTAAATGAAATAAAAAATAGTATTCATAGTCCACATATTGAGTGTACTTCAGTTCCAGATAGCAATTCCGTTCAATTAATCCCTGTAGCCTCGTTAACAGAGAAAGAATGTTGGCAGCAAAGTTGGCCAAACAATAAGCCAGTTCAAACCATTGGTTTTCCCCATTTATTAAATACTCAAAATGGTTCAGTCCCAACTTTTTGGGCAATGTTACCTCAAGCAGAAATTACAAATTTAATTGAGGCGATTACATTGACGGAATTTATTTCTAATATGAATACATATCCGATGATTTTATGGACTACAATAGTATACAACCAAAGCTCTACATTTCATCGTTGTCTTTCTTATTATCTCGATTTAAAATCGAATAATAGCAAGGTCGAAAAGATAATTAGCAAACTAGCAGAAACTGGTTATTACCATTTATTATTCTTTTCTTTAGAAGAGCCACAAAAATGTTCCCAAGTTAGAACTATATCTCTGACTACAAATCAAAGAAAAGAGTTAGCATTCTATTTAGAAAATAGCCATACATATAGTGCATTAATTTCACAATCTAAAGCCAAAAATCATTTAAAATTTAAGCAAGAACAAGTTAGAAAAAGAGTAGTTAATAGTTTGAAGCATAAGGGTAAACATAAAAAAAATCAACTGACAAAATGGGTATCTAAATTAATATGCGTAATCCCTTTGTGGCTATTTAATAAATTAGAAAATATATCTTTTTGACTTTATGTGACTTTCCAGCCAGTCTTCCATATCTCCCAAGATTTCTGGGTAATTGATATCACTTTGAATTTCGTGATAGGTTTCTGGATATTCTCGAAACTGTTTATCTGGGAAAGTTACTTTGTGAAAAAATTCCAGACTACCTTCCGGTAAGGCGACTTGATCCGCACTTCCATGCATAATCAATAAAGGTATACAAAAATTTTCTGCCCCATTCTGAACTTCTGCAACTGCGATCGCAAATTCTGTTGCTAAACGGGCAGTACCTCTGGTGTGTCGTAATGGATCTTGGGCATAAGCAGCTAAAACTTTTTCGTCACGGGAAGCGAAGTTGGGGTTCATGCCCGTATTAAGGCTAAAACTAGGCAATATACGTGAAAGAATCCTGCCTAAAAATAGTTTAAACGGAGAAATTCCTACTTTTCCTATACTTGGGGCTAAAGCGATCGCACCCTGTAATTTTTTGGTAATTTGAGGGTAACGTAAGACGAAATCTAGAACTATTACACCTCCTAAACTATGACCTAAGAGAAAACACGGACATTCTGCTTCTTGGGTGGTGATCAAGTTGAAGAAAGCTTGGAGGTCTTGCCGGAATTCATCCCAGTTATTAATATACCCTCGTTTCCCTGGCGATCGCCCATGACCCCGTAAATCAAAACTGTAAATAGCATAATTTTTGGGAATGAGGTGGTTAACTATATTTCCATATAAGCCACTGTGACCCCCCAATCCATGAACAATGACTAAGATAGCACGGGTTTGCTCCTGGGGATGCCAACTTTGGTAGTATAAATTTAACCCTCCGGCACCCAGAAAAGTTCCTTGGTGATGATGCATTATGGTGCCTCTGCTATACAAATACGCCATTATGCCATTTTATCTTTTTGAGGGGGTTTGGGGGAGCTATAAAACCCCCACTGCAATTGTAAGATTCAGTGGGGGATAAATGGACTCCCCCAAGCTAATTATAGGGACTCGATGTCCCTATAATTAGCAATTTAGTAGTTTCGTATTTGCTAGTAAATAATGTATCATTGAGGAATGATAACACTTAACTACCGTTACCGAATCTATCCAAATACCACTCAACAGCAAACATTGATTGAGTGGATGGAAATTTGCCGCAGTGCATATAACTATGG
>JASJDS010000118.1 GCA_030065055.1 Calothrix sp. MO_192.B10 | reverse complement strand
CCCTAAAATTCCTAGATCAAAGTGCTGCACTATTTCAGCAGAGTTTTCACGATTCTAGAGGAGTTTCACCCCGACTACTTAATTTTACGCTTAAAGTCGCCCTGGAAGGGCGAGGCTTTAAACCCGTTGTTTTCGGTAATTTTGCGAGCGTCGCGTCCTGGGTGAACTAAAAAATGTGTGGGAGAGCCAAAATAATTATTACTTATTACTTATTACTTATTACTTAACAGTCTTTTTCGCTCACCCTCGCGTCCCTTATCTAAACCAGCCTGGTTTTGACGAGGTGTTGAACGCTTAATCAAACTTCAGACGCTTTCCCGGCAGAAATATCTCCATTACCGGTATTATGGTAGGAAAATGATCTCCCACTGTGCCCAAGGCTCTCCACTGGGGTTCGTGGAATGCACCATGACATTGTCAGGATAGGCACCGCCGGGGACGCAGTTGTTGCACCGAGCCGCATAGTTTCCACTGTCAGCCTTCAGCGTGTACTTTCCATTGTCTAGACGTTCGATTTCCCACTGTGCCCAAGGCTCTCCATTCGGGTTCGTCGCATGGACAAAGACGCTGTCAGGATAGGCACCGTTGGGGATACAGTTGTTACACCGAGCCATATACTTTCCACTGTCAGCCTTCAAGGCATACTTTCCATTTTCCAGATGTTCGATTTCCCAGTGTGCCCAGGGGGAACCAGCCAAATCTGTAACATGGACAAAGACGCTGTCAGGATAGGCACCGCCAGAGATACAGTTGTTACAACGGGCTGCATAGTTTCCACTGTCAGCTTTGAGAGCAACCTTGATACTAGCCATAAGCAATCTCCTTATGAGTGAGGTGTGGGAGAAAAGCCACACCTGGTTTACTACTGTTTGTATCGCACTACGCACAAGTAATAAGTAATAAGTAATAAGTTTATTGTTTATAGGTTTGGTGCATTTAACAATGTCCTAACCTAACTGCGTAGTGCTGTATCACTAGTATCAAGTATATTTTTCACAATGCTAAAAATACTTATAATTTTTTCAACATTTCTTGCAAGCATCATCTAGATATGCCAAAGCCGTCTCCAAGCAGGTTTACTTTTGGGGAGGGTATGGGATAGATTATTTATGAGAATTTGTAATGCTCCCAAATCAAGAGCTGGTAGTGATTACCGCGCCTGAAATTAAGGAGCATTACTGGAGGGTTCGTGCCCTTTCTAGCTACCTATGAATACTGCCATCAGGCATAATGGCTCCAGTCAAAAAAGCTTCACTCATATCTGTAGCGGTTACATTTGCTCCAGTCAAATTTGCTTCACTTAAGTTTGCCTCACTTAAATCCGCTCCACTTAAATCTGCTCCTCTGAGATTAGCTTTCCACATTCTGGCTCCACTCATTTTCGCTCCCTCTAGATTTGCCCCTTCTAAGTTAGCTGCGCTCAGGGATGCCATATGCAATTCAGCTTCACTCAAGTTAGCCTGTTGTAGAGATGCACCACTTAAATCGGATTCATTTAAATTGGCAGTTGTGAGAATTGCTTGGTTCAAGTTAGCTCCACTGAGGATTGCATCAGATAAATTAGCGTGTTCCAAGTTAGCTCCACAGAGATTTGCTTCACTCAGATTAGCTCCACAGAGATTTGCCCGTACCAAATTCGCGCCTCGGATATCAGCCTTCCCAAAGTCTACACCACCTAATTTTGCCCCTTGTAGGTCAGCTTGAGATAATAAAATACCATTGAAGTTCCTGTCTCCAACGGCATAACGAGTGATTAGTTGATTAACATCCATAATGTTTTGGTTATGATTGACTGCTCCCCTGGCTGAAGGCAAGGGGATTCTAAAAGGATGCTACACAACAGGCTAAAGCCTGGTTGTTTCGCTTCTTCTTAGCTGTCACCCAGATATTAATCCGGGTGGGGTGAGTCAAAGCACCCCTACACACTCACTTACACTGGCGTTAAGCCATACAGATTGTGCTTACTTTTTTTAGCTTTCTGGAGGTTCTATCACTATGCCAGAATGGTACACTCCCTGTCCTGCCATTGCTTGCAGTGATGTAGTCATACTGCCGTTGTATGTCGCAACCGTTGTTTCCTATATGCAGGGATTTCTCCGTACTAGGACAGTTCTACGTGTAGATGAACGCCTTACTCTCATTTTTGATTTTACTATTAAACGGCGAGATAAATCCCGCCGTATCGGGTTTCATCCCCTGTCTGAAGCACGAAACATGCAACTGTGTTGCTCTTTCTCAGGGGCTTTCACCCTCTCGTTACACTTCTGGTAACCCAAACATTGCTGCAAACAGGTTTTGGTCAAAATGCCACTGTCCATTAATTCAACTAACTTTTAATGATGGTGATGGTGATGGTGGTTAGTAGCTAAATGTGGGTTAACTGTTACCCCTTCTGCTGAAAGCAATTGGGCAATGTGAGTATCAGCCCACTGTGTTGCCATTGCTAAAAATTCGGGATGGTCATTTACACAAGCCATTTGGATGTAATTTACATCAGCATACTGTTTCTCTAGACTGTGAATAATGTGGTGTACGTCTAAGAGAGTTTCGTGGTTTTCGGTGGCAAAGCCAATGGGCATAAATATTATAGCTTTCGCACCCAACTGGATCAGGTTTTTGGCTGCTTGGGTAGCGTTGGGCTGTGTCCATTCAATTAAAGGGGTGTCGTGGTTTAACCAGCCTACGGAAATTAAAGGATAGCGGTTGATTAATTTATCCCGTACCAAATCATAAAGTGCCTGACTTTCAGTGATGCCAGAGGTGAATCCTTTTGCTTTATGGGGACAGCCATGATTCATCAGCACAATGCCAATTTCCGAGGGTAGATAGGTGCTAGCTAAACTAGAGTTAATTTTTTCCTCTACCAAATGTGCCATCAAATTGATGTAGGCTGGTTCATTAAAGAAAGAAGGAATATAACGCAGACCCTTAACCCAGTGGCCTTCGCCATCAGCCATGTTATCTAAAGCCTTGTTTACTTGCTCGATCGCAATTCCGCTAGTAAAAATAGAATCTACCACTAACAGAGGGTAAATCAATAACTTCTCGAATCCCTCTGCTTTGATTTGCTCCAATACCTGATAAGGAAGGAAGGGAGCGCAGAAATTAAAAGCTTTGAATACTTGAATTCTCTCGCCCCATTTGGCTTGCAGGTTTTTCTCAATCCCCGCCCGTTGTTTTTCAAAGATAGAATTGTGGGGAGAGATAAAATCATCGTGTCTGTGTCCCCACTCATGGCGATCGAATAATGCTAACAGTTTTGCCAGAGGGGGATAAACCCAGGTGGGTACGGGAGCAAACTTTGCTGTCAGTAGATTTAAAGCTTGTTCGTTGTAATTTGCAAAATCTTCATAGCTTTCAACTTCTCCGTAACCCATGAGCAATACGGCAATCCGCTCTTGATTAGATATATGTTCTGGGCTTTTGTTTAGTGTGTCTGAGATAGCAACCACAGTGAGTTCCTCAATACAATCAGAATGGAGAGATAAAAAAATGCTTGGTGTTTTTCCTTACTAGACCATTATTATCCCTTCCGGGGGGATAGGATATAAACAAAAATGAACAAAGTGTTAACTCTTGTATCCTCTATTAATCAGGACTTACGCACAAGCTACGTATTTACGTCATTACGTAAAGCCTACGGCTCCCGCTGAGTCCTAACTCCTACGGAGACGCTCCGCGAACGGACACGCTGCGCGTACCGCAAGGTCGTCCGTAGGACTTACCTTACCGCGGAACGCGTGCGCGAAGCGCTTACGAAGTGAAGTAATCGCAAAGCCTTATTTTTCGTCACGAGTGCGTAAGTCCTATTAATTTCTGCATACTAGATATTAGGAACTGAAAATCAGACCAATTTCAAAAAAGGATGGGACAAATAGATTTTTGTAGAGACGTAGCATTGCTACGTCTCTACCAAGGGATGTGTTGTGATTATTGATTAAATCGGTATGAGACCCAATCAAGGGAGCGCACTCATCAATAGCCAAAAAAGATTGTCATTCAATTTTGGATTTTGGATTTTAGATTTTGAGGACAGTGTGGTCTTGGGGAGCCAGCGTTGCGGACGGGTTTCCCGCCGCAGACGACTGGCATCGGTTTCCCCCATGAACAACTGTCCGGGATTGACGAGCGACCCCCTAAAGGGTTCGTTAGTTACTTCAAGTCGGGGAAAAGGGATGGAGTACTAACTCACCGCGACGACGACAGTCGCTCTGGGTAGCGCGAGTCGTGACCCCATGTCATTTGCCCGGAGGCTTGAAATAACCATAGAACCCTTTGTTTTTCTCCACGGATAAATCCACACGGCTTTTATCCAGTTTATTTTTCGGTCAATTTTTAACTATTTTTTAGTTAGATCATAGTTTAATTATGTCATATCTCTAATTTGCTATTCCCGCATAAAACCATTCGAGCAATATTTCCTGTGCTTTACCATTTGTATGCTTACATTTTAGTGTTTCTATTGTACGTTACCATCACCATTTGCTATTTCCGATATTATTACAGAACTCAAAAAGCATTGCAGTGGTGGTATTCTAGGCAGTCCATGCGACAATTCCAGGAGGCTGAGACAATCCGGGATAGCTTATTGCAGGAATCTTTCACTATTCGCCGATATCTAGAAATACTATCGAGAGATCATGGGGACATACCACAGGAATATTTCGTCACAATTAATAATTGGCATCAGTCTTTAGCAAAATTAAGCGATCGCTTATTTCCAGAATGCCTTCCAGATCATTTACCATTGGCAATTGAGTTTTTGCTAGAAAAGTGGTTGGAGTCCTATCCTAACCTAGAATTTGACATTCTCTTACCAACAAATTGGCGCGTAGAAGCAGCCGAATGCAGCCTAGTTATTTTAACTGCTCTGGATGAGTTACTCAGAATCACCATGTCACAACCTTCAGAGCCTACATCAATCTACATTCGCTTAAAACTCAAGAACAACATCGGTATCTTGATAGTACGTTTCTACTATTCAAATGTATCTGCACTGGTATGTCGTTCCCGTTTAACAGAAGTATCATACCTCAGCGAAAGCTTTAAATTCTTAACATCTGGTAAATGTATTTTTCAAATGAAACAACAATCTATGTCCTATTTATTTTCTTGGTGAATACTGTAATAATCATGAAGAATTATTGCGTCTTTCTTAAGACTACTTATTTTTTATGTAAAAACTTAATATTTATGTAAAAACCCAATAACTAGCTGTTAGTAGTTAGCAGTTGTGAGGTTATTTAACCATAGTACTTTTCCGGAACTTCATACTCCATGTCCGTAATAGTATAATAGGGAATATACGCAGTAGATCGCAAACTGTCGTCAACAGACGTAAAAATAAGTGTTTTAGCCTTCACCACTTTTGGGTTATTCAGTATTCGTGTAATAGGGTAGACGTAGAGCGGCTTGCGGTCAGACATCGCTTAATAACAGCTAGCACCGTTGGTGCTCAAGGCTGATTGAAACGTGCTTTCCCTATTGTTCTACTGATAGTAGTTATCTTGAACTTATTTTTACACTAGCCTTAAGTTATCTTTAACTTATCTTTAAGAATAGGAAGTATCTGCTGAGACAAATAATTATAGACTCAATTAAGGGTAACAAGATAATTACTATAAATACTGTGTGTATAAATGTATAAATTCCCATTTTATCAAGCATCAGGGGAACTAAATTTAAGCTTATTTTGCTGCATCTGATGAATCGATATTTATAGTTGCTCAATTTCGGGGGGAGCAGATGATGAAGCAAGCTCTATTAGAAAAAGCATTGTTAAAAATTCTGGTAATTGACGATCATGAATCAGTACTCAGTGGAACCGTTGATATTCTCCAGCATACATATCCAGATGCACAATTTGTTAAGGCTCTAAATGCGGAAAATGCCCTTGAGGAAATTAAGATTTCCCAGCCAGATTTGGTGATTATGGATCTGTCCATCCCTCAAAGCGTTGGTATGATAGCTAGACCTGAGACGGGGATTCAACTGCTGAGGACAATTATGAACGAATATCCCGAATTGAATATAGTTGTCCAGACTGCTCATGTCAGGACATTAGTCAGGGTTAGACCAGATATTGACGCTCACAAGGGAGGCTTTACAGTTGCAGATAAAAGCCTGACTAGTCAAGAGATGTTAACCAGAGTTGATTGGTCGTTGCAAGGATTGACTCATACTAAAGATATTAAAGGAATTTATTCTGGATTAGAGGTAAAACCAGAATGGCTGAGGGTGCTGACATTAGCTTTTGACGAAGGATTACAGGATAAAGCGATCGCATTACAGATGTGTGTATCCGAGCGCATGGTGCGTCATTATTGGAGCAAGTTACAAGATGCTTTACATGTTTATCCTGAAGAGGGTAAAAACATCCGCATTCAAACGGAAATGCAAGCCAGGGAAGAAGGATTAATTGATTAAGTTTTGTCGTCATCTGCATTTTCTGTCAGGCGTTTTCTCCGCAATATACCTGATATTTGGGAGCTATTAAAAATACTTTTAATCTCAGTAATTTAATTGATGTCCCTACTTTGAACTTTGGCTGAGGGCAAAGGTTAAAGGTTTTCCCCTATCCGTGAAATCGATAATTACTACCTCTATTTTTTATAGTTTAGGCAAAGCCTATGCAATCAGAATTTTGGCAAAAACTGAAAGCAGAACTAAGTATTTGGCGTGTAGGAGCCTTACCAGGTCTAGTGGTGATTCTGGTTATTATTCTTGCCCGTTTTACTGGTGCCATACAATCTTTAGAATTATTGGCTTTTGATACCTTTCTTTTACTGCGCCCAGAAGAGCCGATAGATGAAAGAATTTTGATAGTAGGGATTAATGAGAAGGATATTAGTAATGTTGGTAGTTATCCTATTCCTGATATAGAGATTGCCAAATTAATATTAAGATTGCAAAAATATAATCCCAGGGTTATTGGTCTTGATATTTTTAGAAATTTACCCGTGGAGCCTGGTAATAAGGAGCTAATTAATGTTTTTCAAAATAGCAAAAATTTAATTGCAATTAACAAGGTATTACCAGATAAAATTGACTCTCCTCCAGCATTACCCCCAGAACAAATTGGCTTTGCTGATCAAATTACGGATATTGATGGCAAATTAAGGCGTAGTTTATTGGGAACGCCATCTGGTAAAGACTATCACTTCGCCATGTCCTTACGTCTGGCAGAAAATTATTTAGCAAAAGAAGGTATAAGCCTAGAAAATGGGATTCGCGATCCCGAAGCCATGAGGTTTGGGAGGAGGGAACTTCCCAGATTTTTGTCCAACTCTGGCGGATATGTGGGGACTGATGCGGGTGGTGTGCAAGTACTACTAAATTTTCGCAGTGGTCAAAAACCCTTCCGCACCATTTCTTTACAGGATGTGCAAAATGGAAAGTTTAAAGCTGAATGGATTCGCGATCGCATTGTGATTATTGGCATGACCGCTCCTAGTATTAAGGATTTTATCACTACTTCTGCGGTTACATCCAGCAAACTATCAGCAGGACGAGTATATGGGGTGGAAATTCAAGCCCATACCAGCTCGCAAATTATTAGTGCAGTATTGAACAACAGACCACTATTGAGAACTTGGGGAGATAGTTGGGAATACCTATGGATTTTATGTTGGGGAATTATGGGAATTAGTTTTGCCAGACTTACCCAATCCCCTTTTATCAATCTCTTAGTTGTGGGTGTTGCTAGTAGTAGCTTGATTATATTTAGTTATTTCATTCTCTTAGTCGGGGGATGGTGGATTCCAGTTACTCCAGCACTATTAGTATTGGCTTTGAATGGTATTGGGATGACAGCTTTATATGAATATGACCAAGCTATTCGTTTAACTATTAAGATTCGCCATGATCTAATTGAGCGCACCTTTGAAACCATCCATAATGGACCATTACAAACCCTCGCCAAAGCCTTAAAATTAATTCGAGAACGAGATTTACCTGCCGATGAATTACTGGAAGAATTGTCAGGTGACTTACAAAAGTTAAACCGTGAGCTGCGGGGAATTTATGAATTTTTGCAACGGGAACCGATAAATCAAGATAGTAGTTTATATTTAGGAAATGGTTTAGTAATTAATTTACAAGACCCGATTCATGAAGTTCTTTATCAAGTTTATAATTATACCTTAGAGCGAAAATTTCCTTGCTTTAAAACCCTGAAAATCAAAATCCGTAGTTTTGAACCAGTTCAAGACTGTCATTTGAGTTTGTCACAAAAGCGAGGATTATGTCGATTTCTGGAAGAAGCTTTATGTAATGTAGGTAAACATGCTAAAGGAGTCACCCGTTTAGAGGTTTATTTTACTAGAAATGAAGGCTGGTATACTATCAATGTCATAGATGATGGTTTGGGTGCTACTTCATTAAAGGAAGGTAGGGGAACCCAGCAATTTAGAAATTTAGCACGACATCTTAAGGGTAAATTCAGGCGTTCTCCTCTTTCTCCTAGAGGTACTCTATGCGAACTTTCTTGGCCCATATATAGGTCTTATTTGTGGTCTTGACCCTCCCGTGCCTAAACACATATCTTGCACCAATGAAGTGGAAGGGTAAGGTGGGCACTGCCCACCCTACAGAAACATTCTAAATTCTTTTAACGTACCTGTTTTAGACTTTCTACCTGTTTAGTAAATTGGTCAGTAAGTAAACTGATTACAGTTCTTTCTTCCCGCACTTTAATATTGGCACTAATAGACATTCCTGACTGTAGAGATATTTTTCTACCTTTAACATTTAGTTGTTGGCTATCTAAACGAACTTTAGCTGGAAACCTATAAAATTGGTGGGTTTCATCTGGGGGTAAAGCATCGGAACCAACAGAAATTACTTCTCCTTTAATATCACCAAACTCACTAAAAGGAAAAGAATCTATCCTCACATCAACCTTCATTCCCTCTCTGACAAAACCAATATCTTTATTGGTAATGAAAGCTTCAGCAATTAAAGTATCTTTAGGAACTATTTTTAACAATTCTAACTGGTTAGCATTAGCCACAAATCCAGGATATGCCTGTAAATCAAAGATTGTACCATCTACAGGAGCGCGTAATTCTTGATACTCAACATTTAATTCTGTTTGGGCAATTCTACTCTTTACTTCTGCTAATCTTTTATCATTTTCTACCACTATTTTTGTCAATTGGCTATCAATTTCCGCAATCCGTTTTTTATTGTTACCGATATTTTCCAATACAGTTTTACTAGAAGCAGCAACAGTATTGCTTAATTCCTCTTTTCCTTGTTGAATATCATATTTTAGCCTTTTTTGTTCTTCTGTTAGCTGTTTGACTTCTGCTTTACGGGTTTCAACCTGTTGTTGTTGTCTCAAAAATTGTATTTGGGCGATCGCACCTTCTTCTTGTAATATTTTTAACCGAGAAAATATTTCTTGATCAATTGCTAAATTATTTTTTGCATCTTGTAACCGCACTTCATTTTGGGATAATTGTTTCTTGATTTGCTCTATTTCTAATTTTGCAACGGCAGAACGAGAATCTAATTCTTTTTTAGCCGTTTGTAGAAGTTGAGTTTCGTCTGTTCCTAAACCAATACCAGTGGTAGATTGTCTGAGTTGATTTCTTAATAATTCATTTTCTTTGACTAAAGCCGCCCGATTTTTCAGCAGAAAGGCAGTTTCTTTGGGTAAGTTACCTCGTACAAATTCTAATTCTGCTGTTATTCCCGAAGTGGAGTTCATTAATTTGCGGTAAATATTATTTTCTCGAATTAAGAAATCACGAACTTTCTTCAAAGACTTTAGTTCTGCGTTGGTGGCGACGGAGTCAAAGGTAAGTAATAAATCCCCTTGTTTGACTTGATCCCCATCTTTCACATGTACTTTCTTCACCAACCCATTCACTGGTGCTTGCACTTCTTTCACCGCACCTTCTGGCTTAAGTTGTCCGGCGGCTGGCACTACTTGCTCAATTTTGGCGATGCTTGCCCAAATTATTCCAAAACAGGCTAACCCCACCAGGCTCATCATAATGGCACGAGACCAAATCGGTGATTGCTTGAGGACTACTGATTGTTCTTGACTGTAATTTTGTGATTTTGGTCTACCTTTAACTATCTGGGAATTTTGGGAAATAGTATCTTGGATGCGCTGGGTTTGCTTGCCATTTACTTGAGTCATTTTATTTATTAGTTATGTTATTAGTAAAAAATTTTGTTGGTTTTAGGACTGGTTATTTTTTATTGGTAAGTTGTTGCACAAAAAGTACTCAACAACTTACCAATATTTCAAAAATTACAAATTAACTTCTTGTTGCTGGTAGAGATAATAATAATGACCTTTAAGAGCCATTAATTCTTCATGGGTTCCCTGTTCTACTACCTTACCCCCATCCATCATAATAATCGTATCTGCATTTCTAATGGTGTTCAAACGGTGGGTAATAAAGAAGAGAGTATCTCCCTTAAATTCTTCGGCTAAATTTAAACAAACTTCTCGTTCCGTGGGATAGTCTAAAGCACTGGTAGCTTCATCGAGAACTAATAATTTTGGTCTTTGCAGAACGGTACGAGCGATGGCAATTCTTTGTCTTTGTCCACCGGAAAGACCAGAACCACGTTCCCCAACCTTGGTATTATAACCATTGGGGAGACCCATAATAAATTCGTGGGCAGCTGCAACCTTGGCTGCGGCAATAATTTCTTCACTACTGGCATCGGGGTTAGTCAGGGCAATATTTTCTTGCACCGTACCGTCGAATAGTAGGGTATCTTGGGGAACTACACCTATTTGTCGCCGCAGGGAATAAAGTTCAACCTTGGCAATATCATAACCATCCATTAAAATTCTGCCTGACTCTGGCTCGTACAGTCTCAGCAGCAATTTCATCATGGTACTTTTACCAGATCCGCTTCTACCAACTATACCCACAAATGTTCCTGGGGAAAATTCTAGGTTGACATTACAAAGTTGTAATGGTCCACTATTGGCAAAGCGGAATGATGTATTCTCATACTTAACGCCGCCTTGGATGGGAGGTAAGGGGATATTGAAACGGTCTTGTTCTGCTTCTTCTGGTGTATCAACAATATCGCTCAAACGTTCCAAGGATAAAGCTGTTTGTTGGAAGTTTTGCCACAGTTGTGCCAAGCGTAAAATAGGGCCAGTCACATAACCGGAAATGATGCGGAAGGCGATTAGTTGTCCTAGGGTTAATTCTCCTTGGAGTACTAAGTATGCACCCGCCCACAATACTAATAAACTACTGAGTTTGTTGAGGAATTGGCTACTAGAATTGGCAAGGGTGGAGGTAATGACAGTTTTAAATCCAGCGGAGACATAACTTGCGTAACGCTCTTGCCAAGAAAAACGCGATCGCAATTCAATATTTTGTGCTTTAACTGTCTGAATCCCGGACAATACCTCTACTAAATGAGATTGGGTTTCGGCGTTCCGTTCTGCTTTGGTGCGTAGTTGCTTTCTAATGGTGGGAGAAGCAATTAAAGTAACTAGTACAAATACGGGAATTGTCGCTAAGGCTACCAAGGTCAGCTGCCAACTATAGAACAGCATGACGATGATATAAACTATGGAGAATACTGCATCTAAACCTACGGTTAAAGCTGTACCTGTGAGAAATTGACGGATATTTTCTAATTCATTCACCCGGGTAGATAATTCACCCACCGGACGGCGTTCAAAATACCGTAGGGGTAATCTCAGCAAGTGGTCGATAATTTCCGAACCCAAACCCATATCAATGCGGTTGGTGGTATCGACAAATAAGTAAGTTCTTAATGTAGTTAATAATGCTTCAAATAAGCCTACTACTAGTAGTAATCCCCCTAAAACATTCAGGGTATTCAGGCTATTTTGATTAATGACTTTATCAATAATAACTTGGATTACCAGGGGATTAGCTAACTGAGCTAATTGGACAAAAAAGGAGGCAATAAAGACTTCTAATAATACCCTACGGTACCTTGATAAATAGGGTAAAAACCACTGTAAACCAAATCTTTCTTGGGGGGTTGCTTTAGTGCGCGAGAGCAATAACACTCTCATTTGCGGGGGATAACTTTCTGACCCTGCATCTAACTTTTCAATTACCTCTGAGGGCTGGCGACTGATGATTCCCCTTTCTGGTACACCCAATACTACCCTACTGGCTCCTGCTTCATATAAAACGGCAAAGTTGCCATCATATTGGACAATTGCCGGGGTGGGAATCTTGGTTAGGGAAGCAGAACCCACTTCTATGAGTTGAGATTTGAGTCCAATTAATTCTGCCAGGTAAGCACAAAGCTGAAATGAGACATTACCCTGGCGTTTGATTTGATCGTTTAATATCCGCCGAATAATGTCTTTACGTAAAGGAACCTCTAAATATTGGGAAAGCATTTGGAAACAGGCAAAAGTCCCATTTACCTCTCCCTTCCCCCGGACAAAGGGGTATTTTTTCAGTTTTGTTAACTTTGTATCCCTAGTATCTGCCGTCCCTCCTACTTCCGGTTCTGGTGCATAGGGAATGTCAAATTCCTGGGATGTATTGGCTGTGGAGTCGCTGACTACAACCGGAGTATCCGACAATAATAAATCCGATGGGCGCAAACCAACTAAACGTACTGGTTTTTGCCCCTGTACGTGAATGGTATCTTGTCCGTCAATCAGTTGTAAGCGAGAACCAAGGGAAAAATTACTGATCTCTCCACCACCACTGACAAACCAACTGCGATCGCTACTTAGTTGACTAAATGGAGTTCTTCCTGGTGGTAAATAATCAACCCTTGCTTCTGCTAAAGCATTCTGAGCCAATTCCTTGAGACTCGCATCCCCAAAAGCTTGCACCTCCTGTTGCATTCCCAGGACATCAAAAATTTCCGCCACATGGCAGCGATTTTGACATACATCAGCAAAGTTGGGATAGCGTTGTAGTAGCTGTAAAAACTCCCCTGGTTCAATTGCTAAACCAATCACTTCAGTAGAAGCGATCGCAGTTTCGCAAGCAACATCTCTGAGTAAACTGATCTCACCTATAATTGCCCCAGGCTCCAGCAATTTCAAGGTAATTGGCATTTGTGTCCGTGGATCGTATGCCAGTAGGCGAGCTTTCCCTTCATAAAGAATTATTATTTGTTCCGGCTTCTTTTCTTTCCCTGCGATTTTTTGACCTATACGGTAGCGCCAAGGTTGGAGCTGTTGTGATAAATTGACGATCGCTTCTGTGGGTAATTGGTCAAAACCCTCAAGCTTACTAATGAACTCTTGAAAGGAACTTTTGATATAAGTCATACCGATTTGAGATGTTGGATTGGAAAACACATCCTGGAGGTAAACAATTGAACTCCAATGATTGATTGGTAGCTAGATGGGTTTGCCTTTGGCACTCGCTGGTTAATTCGTTATAAATCTAAAAATATCCCATCGGGATTGAATTGATTTATTTAATTGCTATACAGCCGTAACACAAGTAGGTGTCTTGTGATACACTGTGGCAATTATATTGCCTTTTTGAGGATGATTCAATTTACATAAATAACTTACTCCATATCTTTAAGGTTCTATAGGATTACTATATTGATTTTTGAAAAACACGTAGAAAAACACGTATGGTGTGTTATCGGCGAGAGTACGGCACCATGCTGCGGGGGTTTTGGTGCGTATAGCTAAAGTCATAACGCACCCTACACCCTACCTAATTTGATTCAAGAATCAAACCGGATTCCTATAGTAGTTGACTAATTATACGGAGATACTAACTTTAGGTTAAGCTATTAGGACTTAGTTTAAATGCCTGAATGGGTGAATGGGTGACTGACGCAAAGCGGTTGACCCTTCTGTTCTACTATTTGCCATTTGCTGACTCCCTAATTTTTCCCATGAAACGATTTTCCCATAAACCTCAGCGAATTTTATTCTTACATCCTAATTTTCCGGCACAGTTTCGTCACCTAGCAACTACCTTAGGTAAGGATAAAAATTATCAAGTTGTTTTTGGTACTAATCGCCGCGAGGGTGAAATACCGGGTGTTCACAAAGTCATTTATAATCCTTCTCGTCAAGCCTCTGCTCAAACTCACCACTATATTCGTAACTTAGAAAATGCCGTTATTTCTGCTCAAGCTGTCTATCGCATGGCAGAGCAACTGAAAAGTCAGGGTTTTGTACCAGATATAGTTTACGGTCACTCTGGCTGGGGTCCCCCTTTATTTATTAAAGATGTTTTTCCCCAAGCAGAATTATTATGTTATTTTGAGTGGTTTTACCATGCTCGTGGTTCTGATGCTGACTTTGACCCCAATGAATCCCTAACTGTTGATGATGAATGCCGGATTCGAGTCAAAAATGCCCCAGTATTAGTCGATTTATATAGTTGCGATCGCGGTCTTTCTCCTACTAACTGGCAGCGTCAGCAGTTCCCTCCAGAATATCACAGTAAAATCACTGTTTTTCATGATGGAGTTGATACTAAGTACTTTTGTCCCCAGCCAGGAGCAAAGTTAATTCTACCCCGAATTAATCTGGATCTTTCCCATGTGGATGAGTTAGTCACTTATGTTGGCAGGGGAATGGAACCATACCGGGGATTTCCCCAATTTATGGAAACAGTGGCACTAATACAACAAAGACGACCAAACTGTCATGTGGTAGTGGTAGGAGAAGATAGGGTTGCTTACGGTAAAAAGTTACCTGAGGGTCAAACCTACAAGCAGCTAATGCTAGCAAAGTTAGATTTGGATTTATCTCGACTGCACTTTACAGGTAGACTACCTTACTCAGAATATCTTCAGGTATTACAAGCTTCCTCGGCACATATTTATTTAACTCGTCCTTTTGTTTTATCTTGGTCAATGTTGGAAGCAATGGCAACGGGATGTTTATTGGTAGCTTCTAATACACCACCTGTGTTGGAGATGATTGAGGATGGCATCAATGGACTATTAGTGGATTTCTTTTCTCCCCAGAAAATTGCAGATAAAGTAGAGTCAGTACTAAACCATCCTGAAGATATGCAGGTTATCCGCCAACGGGCGCGGGATACAATAGTCAAGAATTATGATTTGGCAACACTACTGCCACAGCATTTACAATGGATGCTGACTGGTAAAGTTTCTCGTACCGACAAAAAGCGCGTCAAGTCCAAAGGCTTTGGAGTTGATTAAGAATTTCATTTCTCAGATTTACCAGCCTTCTAAGGTAACTTCTTCGCCTTTGTAACCAATGGATTTGAGTGCTTGATTAAATCGCTCTAAACCAACTTTTTTGATATCATCTACCATCTCACATAGCATCATGTAACCAAGCTTGGAGCCTTCATTATCTAACTTTTGAGCTTCCATGTAATCACGTGCTAGCTTTCGAGCTTCAGTCATTTTTTCAGCGTCTTTGGCTGATATACCACTTTTGACTACGCCCTGAGAAACAAGGTATTCAGATGTTTTTTGACGATGCCACAAGTAATAAGGCTTACCTTGCTTGGGTGTGATTTTCTCGAAAAAACTACCCTCCTTGGCTAATTGACTAGGCTCACCATCTTTTTCCCGTAATCCATGCTGTTTCAGCAAATTACCAAATTTAACGGCTGATACTCCAAATTCTTGACCTAGTTCAGTTAATGTTTTCCAAGTTTTACGGAAATTGTTTTTCTTGACCATAACACAATCTTTTTCGGTAATATTGTTGACCCCGATGTTAAAAAGTAAAAAGATAAAAGTAAAAAGTAAAAAGATAATCCCCATAAATAAATTGAGGGGATTTGATTACGGACGTATTGTTTCTTGCACTACCTGTATCGAAACAAATGTTTTTACTTCGTTCCATAAATAAATTTAGGGGCTTGGTGACCATTTTTCTTTTTCTTTACTTTTGCCTTTTTACTTTTTACTTTTGCCTTGTTC
>JASJDS010000307.1 GCA_030065055.1 Calothrix sp. MO_192.B10 | reverse complement strand
TGACAAATAAGCCAGAACAAAGTAATGTAGCTGCTGCAACTTCTATTCTGGCAGGATTAGTATTAGAGAAGGAAGTAATTAGGCGAGTATTAAGGGAGGAAATTATGCGGGAGTCTGTTATTTATCAAGATATTAGAGCCGAAGGAAAAGCTGAAGGTATCCAGGAAGGGGAAGCTTCTTTAGTTTTGCGTCTTCTCAAACGCCGAATTGGAGAATTAGATTCACACTTAGAGGAGCGTGTTGGTAGTTTATCCGTAGCTCAGTTGGAAGAGTTGGGAGAAGCTTTGTTAGATTTTTCTAGTATGAGTGATTTACTAGCTTGGTTGGAAACTCATTAGCACCTACAAAAAAAGACGTGCTGTACAATCACCTTCAGTTACATACACCTGATAAAATCAGGAAATGTTTGATAATGTCTGCAAATTCCTCGCTGAAAACTTTAGTCGTGATTTTGCTGGGTGGTTGTTGGGAGAACCGATTGGACTGACAAAATTGAGTCCAACTGAGTTGTTGGTACAACCAATTCGCGCTGATGCTTTGATTTTAATGGAGTCAGAGTCAATTATACTCCATCTCGAATTTCAGACTCAACCAGATGTGGAAATTCCTTTTCGCATGGCTGACTATCGCCTGCGGATGTATCGTCGCTATCCCCAAAAGCAAATGCGTCAGGTGGTGATTTACTTAAAGCCATCAGCTTCGCCATTAGTACAGCAGAATGTATTTGTTATTCCTGGGACTCGTCATGAATTTGAGGTAATTCGATTGTGGGAGCAACCAATGGAACCATTGTTAGAGTTTACTGGTTTATTACCATTTGTTGTATTGAGTCGCACAGAAGACAAAGCTCAAACTTTAAATGAAGTTGCTCAAAGAATTGAGAATCTGACAAATAAGCCAGAACAAAGTAATGTAGCTGCTGCAACTTCTATTCTGGCAGGATTAGTATTAGAGAAGGAAGTAATTAGGCGAGTATTAAGGGAGGAAATTATGCGGGAGTCTGTTATTTATCAAGATATAGTTGCTGAAGCTACTGCTAAAGGAAGAGCTGAAGGAAGAGCCGAAGGAAAAGCTGAAGGAAGAGCTGAAGGTATCCAGCAAGGGGAAGCTTCTTTAGTTTTGCGTCAACTAAAACGCCGAATTGGAGAATTAGACTCACAGTTAGAGGAGCGCGTTGGTGGTTTATCCGTAGCTCAGTTGGAAGAGTTGGGAGAAGCTTTGTTAGATTTTTCTAGTCGCAGTGATTTACTAGCTTGGTTGGAAACTCATTAGCACCTACAAAAAAAGTGGTTTAAGCTAACGATCTAATTCTCCAAAGCGATCGCGGTACTGTTGTAGCAATGCCTGCATATCCTGTAATTGTTGCTCTGCCTGTTCTGCTCGTTGACGTTCTTGTTCTGCCCGTTGTGACAATTCTACAGAACTCAAGAATTGTCGTTCATCTGGACGGTAAATCTCCAGTTCATGATTACCCAGCACAAACCGAATACCCAACCTAGGACTTGTCCAGCCATCTATATGAGCAATGGGTAGTAACTGTTCTTCCTGCCGTTGCCAACCTTTGAGCTCGTAGCGGTCTGGGTCGTACTGATAATATTCTTCTACCCCATAGGTTTGGTAGAATTCTAGCTTGCGCTCCATTTCCCCTACATTGTTGCTAGGTGAGAGAATTTCATACACTACTTGGGGTGCAATATTGTCTTCTTGCCACTGTTTATAAGAACCCCGTCGTCCTTTCGGTCTACCAAACACCACCATAATATCCGGTGCTACTGGTGAGATGAGGCGCGATTTTACCGGATACCACAACAAATCCCCTGCGACAAAAACCTTAGGGTCATCAGCAAACAGAATTTCCAGATTTTCCTTAATCAGAACAATCCAACGAAATTGTTCGGTATTGTCTGCCATTGGTTTGCCGTCGCTGTCGGGGAAATGTAAGTCTGCATCGGTGGGGAAGAAGATGCTCATGGGTGAACCCAGAAGGACACAGCATTTTAATTGTAACGCCCAAAATCCAAAATAGGATGCTCCCATTTTGGATTTTGATGTTGTCAGTAAGTGAGTATTTACTGCCAGATATATATAAGAAGAAACAAAACAATCCAAATTACATCTACAAAGTGCCAAAACAAAGAAGTTGCATTGACTCCAAAATGACCTGTATCGTAGTTGCCAGGAAGAAAAGAACGGGCAAAGATAATCCCTTGTAAGAGTATGCCGGTAAGAACGTGCAAACCGTGGAAGCCTGTGAGTAAATAGAACATACCACCGTAGACACCGGAAGTAAAACCAAACTCAAGGTTACTCCACTCAATGGCTTGTCCAATCAAAAAGTAGGTTCCCATTGCCATTGTTAACAACAAAAACAAGCGGAATCCTTTCAAGTTATGATTTTGCAAAGCCCGTTCTGCCAAGTAAATGACAAAGCTACTAGCAACTAGTACTACTGTATTGATAGCAGGATCTTTGACTTCCAATCCCGATACACCTGCTGGGAGCCAGTCGAGGGTAGTGGTTTTGTAGACAATATATCCAGCAAAAAAGCTGAGAAAAATCACACTTTCTGATAGAAGAAAGACAATGAAGCCAAACATCTTATTGCCTTCTTCATCATGGCCATGTTCGCCACCTGTTTGATGTAAAGGAGATTGTAACTCCTCGGAAATGATGTAACCGTCCATTGGTTTAATTCGTAATTCGTAATTCGTAATTCGTAATTAGGGAAAGAGGAGTGGAGGAGTGAAGGAGTGTAGACGCGGTAGCGGCTTCTCGCAGAGTAGGAGTGATGGAGGGAAGGAGTGATGAATGTACACAATGTCATTCCCAAATCCAAAATCCAAAATTGTATCAGTCCCCCTCTCCCAAACTTTGACAAGAAGTCTATTCCACGAAACTCTCTGCATCCTCTGTTTTTGTGGATAAGTCAACAGTCAAAGTGTTGCTATGACTGTGGCTAGAAGCAATTAACGGTTCTGATTTACCGTAGCCGTAGGGTTCGCTAAGAACAACAGGAATTTCCTCAAAGTTTTCTACAGGTGGTGGGGAGGAAACTAACCACTCTAAACCAATTGCTCGCCAAGGATTGTCTGGTGCTTTTTCTCCTTGCATCCAAGAAGCGATCGCATTAATGATAAATGGTAATGTAGACATACCCAGTAAGAATGCACCAAGGCTAGAAATTGTATTCCAGAAGACGTATTCTGGGAATGGTGCGTAGGAAGATACCCGGCGTAGCATCCCTTGTAATCCCAGGGGGTGCATGGGTAAGAAGTTCAAGTTAGTACCGATGAAGGCTAACCAGAAGTGTAATTGTCCCCAGCCTTCCATGTACATCCGACCAGTCATTTTCGGGAACCAGTGGTAAATGGCGGCATACATCCCCATGGTGACTGTACCATACAGGACGTAGTGGAAGTGACCGACGACAAAGTAAGTATTATTGACGTGGACATCCACGGGTACGGAGGAAAGCATGATACCTGTGATGCCTGCAAATACAAACATCACCAATCCACCCAAGGCAAACATCATGGCTGTATTCAGCCTGATTTTACCGCCCCAGATGGTACCAACCCAGGCAAACACCTTAATACCAGTAGGTACGGAAACGAACATGGTTGTCAGCATGAACAGCATCCGCATCCAGCCAGGAGTACCACTGACATACATATGGTGTACCCATACAATACCACTAACTAGAGCGATCGCCATTGAAGATAGGGCGACTACTTTGTACCCAAATAGGGGTTTACGGGCATAGACGGGGAATATCTCAGAAAAGATACCGAAGATGGGTAGGATAATTACGTATACTGCGGGGTGGGAGTAAAACCAGAAGTAGTGTTGGAAGAGGACTGGATTACCACCTTGGGCGGGGTTAAAGAAGCTAGTACCAACAGTTAAATCCAGCAGTAACATAACTGCACCGGCTGTCAGAGCAGGCAATCCAAACAACTGGATAATCTGGGCACTAAATACCGCCCACACAAAGATAGGCATCCGGAAGAAACCCATCCCAGGAGCGCGCATCTTCACAATGGTGGTAACAAAGTTAACCGCACCCATAATGGAGGAGACACCGGATATTGCCACTGCCAACAGCCAGAGAACCTGACCATTAATTAAATTACCCGTGGGATTTTGCAGACTCACCGGGGGATAAGCCCACCAACCGGCTTGGGCGGGTCCTCCAGGGACGAAAAAGCTACTCATGAGTAAGATACCAACTACTGGCACCATCCAAAAAGCAGCAGCATTGAGTCGGGGGAACGCCATGTCCTTAGCACCAATCATAATTGGTACTAAATAGTTAGCTAAACCAACTAAGGATGGAAATGTCCACAGGAATAGCATCACCGTGCCATGCATGGTGAACATTCCATTATAGACAGTGCGGTCAATTAAGTCTGATTCAGGGGTCATCAGTTCTCCCCGAATGATCATGGCAAATATGCCACCAACCAGGAAGAACAAAAATGAGGTTACGAGGTATTGAATACCAATGACCTTATGGTCAGTACTAAAACTAAAGTATCTTTTCCAGTCGTTGGGTGGTTCCTGATAAGGAATCTCACTGGCGATACTGATGGTGTCGATTTGAGTGTGTGTCATCAGTCACATTCCTTTTAACGGTCGTAATTGACCATGGGAGGGTTCGCAGGTACAACAGTAGCCCAGCCAGTTTTCACGGGTTGATTCAATGCCTGAGCATATTCGGAAGCAGCTTGATTGTTAGCTGGAGAGGGTTTGTTAGTCGCAGTTTTTGCCAGCCAATGATGGAAATCATCAGCAGATTCTACTACTACATCCGCTTGCATGGTGGCGAAATATGTACCGCTATACTGAGAGTCAGTCAGTAAATATTTACCTTCCTGGATGGGGGTAAATTCAAAGTCTAGGGTTTCGTTGGGGATAATATCTTGCTTGACTCGGAAAGCAGGAATATAGAAACCATGCAGTACATCTTCTGATGCCAGGGCTAAATGGACTCGATGGTCTGCGGGTAAGTGTAATTCCGTACTGGTGATGTTTCTTTCAGGATAATGGAATACCCAAGCCCACTGTTTAGCAATTACATCAATGTTTTCTACAGGTGTATCTGTGGCATCTTGGGGAGCTGCATATGCTGATTCTACTACCTTGGGCATATGCATGGCTTCCATTGGTCCTCGGATACCCATTTGTTCGTAGATTTGGTAGCTGTAGGTAGCAATCCACAACACTAAGGCAACGGGAATCGCTGTCCAAACCACTTCTAGGGTAATATTACCCTCAATGGGAGGACCATCACTAAGGTCATTTTTATTCGCCCGATGGAAAATTAGGGAATAGATGACAGTTGCGGTTACTCCTAGGAAGATGAACGATCCTAGAGTGACCAAAAAACTAATCAGATTATCAACTAATCGAGATTCTGCCGCAGCCTCTGGAGGAAGCCAAGAATATGCTTGCTGTCCTATCCAGAAACTGATGCCACCAAGTGCGATCGCACTTATAATTATTGTTACAATGTTCCGGATTTTCATAGCCACAATTTCTGTGAGTTGACAGTTGACAGTTGACGGTTGACGGTTGACGGTTGACAGTTTAATTCTTTCACTCCATCACTCCATCACTCCATCACTCTTTCACTCCTTCACTCATTCACTCATTCACTACTTCAACATGGCGTTGAGGTCTTGACCTAAGCGGAGTAAACTGTCAGCAGTATTATGTACACCAAACTCAGCCGCCATTTGCGCTCCTAATGTGCCGTGGAGAAACATGAGAAACATGACTGCTGCTCCTGCAAACAGATAACTCCACTGCACCTGTCTACTTTTTTCCTTACGCCACACAAAACGTTGTAGTCCACGCCAAGTTGTCATCCCAATAATCAGAATTAACAGGATAACTCCCCCCACACCATGCCAAAGCATAGTTTCCATTGCTTTCATTCCCCAAGCACTCTTGATGTCAACTGGTGCTTCTGCCAACATCATCTCGTAGAATCCAGCTGTAACGGTGAAAAAGGTAATTGCCGCAGAGGCTAGCATATTGTACCAGCCCACATCAAACAAGTTTTCCCGTTCTACAGGAACAGATAGATACTTGAAGATAAATTTATTCAATGGTAAGAACACACCCAGCGCATCAAACAAGATGGCAATAATGAACAAACCAAGGGTGAGGTGAACTAGATTGGGGTGAATGGGAATGCTGTAGGGTAGCCCATTAGCACCAACTGCATTCAATTGTTCTAATAGTTCAGAATTCATGGTAAGATTCCTTCCTTTACCGCTTCAACAACTGGCACTGTGTGCAGTCCATAAACCCAAACCAGTTGATCTCCCAAAAAGACTTGGAAGCCAACTATTAAGCTGAGAATCAGTCCTACTCCCAGATAAGCCAAGGGTAATTTTTGGGGATTACGGGCGCGAATCACATACCGCCATGCCGTAATTGCGGCGATAATTCCTGATAAGGACCAACCAATCAGGGTGTGCATATTCAGCACTGACTTAACTATTTGGTAGGGTTTTGCCAAACCTGCTTCAAATTGACCAAAGATAATGGCAACGAAAATGGCAATGGTGGCTAAACACATATTCCACCAACTCACCTCCAATAGACGGGAGTTACGGGTAAAATAGCCAACCACATCACAGAAAACCGCAAACAATACCATGGCAATCACAAAGTGAACCACAATGGGATGTAAGGTATCTGGATATGGTAAATTATGCTCGTTCAACGAGGTAAAAAAATCAAACATAGTGTTCTCCTGACCATAGGATCTCGACCTAAACTAAACTGCGATCATTGACACCACACAAAAGCTCTACAAGTGCTATAAATCTACTGGATTATGTTCATATCTATGAAGAGAAATCCGGTGATTTATTTTGAGATTGTTAGTTGTTAGATTAGGTTAATTTACTTTAGTGATGAAAGTACCTGGTTAGACTGAGAATTTGCACCTATAGGAAGGAGACATTTACCTTCTTGACTAATACAAATCGCAGTTTGACAGAGAATTTCATTGGTACTTTCATCAATTTCCTGGCATTCAGTTTGTTTAGTCAATAAATATAGGTAAAGGCAACGACCTATTACAAAAATACATAAAAGCGTTGCTCCTTACTTTATCACTGTGAACTTATTTATAGATTAATAAATTTTTTATGTTTTGTCAAAACCTAAATTTACCAGGAATTAGACTTATGTATTATCTCAATACAATAGTAAATTTCAGTATTTGTTGTTTATATTAAAAAATGTCAAATTGTCAATAAATTAACATTTTAATCATAGTGTTTTGTGATTAAATCCACATTCCATCCTTCAGAATGTAGCATAATAAGTTACAGAAACATTCTCCAATACGAGTAAATAAAAATACTCAAAATACTTAATGGGGGTTGGTATCCAGAAATAAACCTTTCTATTGGCTATAAACACTGGGCTTCAGTTTTTTATAACCCCGCTTATGAAGGAT
>JASJDS010000306.1 GCA_030065055.1 Calothrix sp. MO_192.B10 | reverse complement strand
AATTCATTCACCCGATCCAAACAAGCGTTCAAACCTGCGGCAAATTCATAACGGGTTAATGCCCGGTTCCCACGATAGGTTCCATTGGGATAACCAGCAATACAACCGTAACGCTCTACCAATGACTGTAAGGCTTGGAATGCCCAGTCTGTGGGTTGTACGTCTGAAAATTGAGAAACTGAAGTTACTTGGGATTGAGAGTTGCTTTGTCCCTCGTTACTGTAACTCTTGACATCTTGTAAGATGTTTGATTCATTTTTTTGTGTCTGTGCCAGCAGTTGTGGCTTTTGGGCTACTTCCTCAACCGATACAGAAGTAGTTGCAACAGAAGTATCTGATTGTTTCACATTGGCATTGGGAGCTGCAAGTGCAGATGAAGCAAATAGCAGCGTTGCACCCAATACAGACGGGCTAACAACCAAAGATTTAAACAACATTTTCAACATCATTTACTGTTCTCCTCGCACCTCATATACTTTATTGTTGCAGTTAATCCTCAAAACGTGAGCTTGAGGCTTTACTTTTGTGAGTGAGGTATGCTTAACCTAATCATAATGTTAGTTTTTGACCAAGGGATCATCATTAATTTAGGTTAATTTTTTATGCAAATCTTTTATGCAGATTGTTTACTTTCATAATGAAAGATTATGAAATAATAAATGAATCGGACTCAAAAATAAATATGCAGGGGTTCACCTTGTTAACTGGCACACATTAAGATCGGAAAATATGCCAATAGCAAATCTGGTAGTGTTAGCTGAGGTGGATCATACTTTGCTCATAATTTATTTAAGTGATTCTCTCAAAAAGCACTATAGCTAGCTTGCTTGCCTACAGGGGTGGCTTCCACAGAAAACTCTAGCTAAGGCGCGATGTTCCTTGTTCCTTGTTCCTTGTTCCTAGTTCCTAGTTCCTAGTTCCTAGTTCCTAGTTCCTTCGGAACCGCTACGCGAACGGAACCGCTACGCGAACGGAACCGCTACGCGAACGGAACCGCTACGCGAACGGAACCGCTACGGGAACGGAACCGCTACGGGAACGGAACCGTGCAAGGCGTGATGCTCCCAGGAGGAGACGCTACGCGATCGCAGAAATTACTTTAGCTAGGTCAAAATCCTTCTGAGTCAGCCCCCCTGCATCGTGGGTTGTCAGCTGAATTTTGACTGTATTATAAGAAATTTGTATGTCTGGATGATGTCCTGCTGACTCCGCAGGCTCAACCAGCTTATTTACAAATTCCATTGCTTGAATAAAGTCCAGAAATTTGTAGGTACAAAGCAATTTGTTGGCATTCTCTATAGTCCAACCTGGCAAACCATTTGCTTGTTGTTGTATTTCTATATCGGTAAGTAATTGAGCCATATCAACTTATACCTTATTTCTTGGATTGTACATCAGGTTTGCGAACAAGAATATTGAAACAAATTATGGTAGTTAAGTTCCCCATTGTGACTCATATCTAAATTATACTGAGATATAAAAAAAAGAAGTAGAGTTTTGGAAATGATATTCCAAATGTCAATGACTAACATCATATATATCAATCAATGAGCTTTAATACATATACTGACTGGATTAATTTTAATTCAGCCACCATCTATCCATAGATATATCTCAATTTAGCTTCAGGTATATATTGGAATATATTAATAGATTGTACTGATAGTAGATATAAGTATTTACTCTGTATCTACAGAAGATGTTTGATTGAAAAATGAGTCAGAAATAAAAGGTATTACAGTGGGCTTTTCATGCCTTATTTAGACTGGAAATGAGTTTTGACTACTTGGGAAAAACGAGAGCAAAAAGCTTAATTTTAAATATGGTTCAAAACTAAAACTGTGGCGATAATCATTAAGAAAATATTTAGGCTTTAACTCTCGACCAATTATTGATTTTGTTTAATGCTATCCCTTGAAAAAACTATCCGCTCTTACTTTAGATCGGATGATCTAGGTAAGAGCGGTCTAGCGGGTCTTCAGGTTACAACCAGACTGCCGGAAGGATCTCCAAGCGTGCCTAGTAACTTGAGTTAACTTTCGTCTTACAAGAAGACTAAGGCTTACTCCTAGAGAACAGCCCCGGCGCACAGCCGGCTAACTGCAACCTGATGACCCATGCGTTTACTACTTTCAATCATGGGCATCACCTCCTTGTTGCCTAAGCGGTCTTAGTTTCAAAGGAACCCAGGTTTAAATAGTTAAAACTTTTATATCTGGATTCGCGGTTTCTGAAAATAACTATAGCACATATAAATTGATTGGGGAAGGAGTGAGGGAGTGAAGGAGTGAGGGAGTGAAGGAGTGAAGGAGTGAAGGAGTGAATATGAGCCAAAACACATCATCTCATCATCCCATCATTCCATCACCTCTTTCAAGCTAGTCCCCCACGGTCAAATCCCACAACCAAGCCATGAAAATGCTTTGTGACTAACTCCTCAAGGGCGCACGCAATGCGCCCCTACAAGAGCGCTGATTAACTATTTTCAAGTTAGCCCCTCATGGTCAAATCCCACAACCAAGCATGAAAATAATTCCTTCACTCCTTCCCTCCTTCCCTCCTTCACTCCATATTTTCAAGCTAGTGCTATATTTTTTACGTAGGGCAAGGTTCCACAACATTTGTATTTAATCTTTCCCCATTCCCAATATATGTTTCAGGCTACCCGTCGTCGTCTTGCCCTTTGGTACACTGCTATCACAGCTTTACTACTTCTGTTATTTGCCAGTGGGGTATATTTATATGTCCGCAGTACTCTAATTGAACGGATTGATGATACCTTGAATCATGTGGTGGAGGTTGTAGAGCGATCGCTAGTTATCGAACCACTGAATCCAGATAGCGATAGGCTGCGGATTAATGTGGAAGCTAGTTTCCGGAACAATGCCGACACCGTGGAAGATGACCACATTGACCTAGAATGGTTTAGTGCCACTGGGGAGTTACTATGGTCTACCCTATCAGAACCTCTAAACATACCCATTTATGCTAACCGTACCGGGGAAACTGTTCATATAGTTAGGGAACAACAGGAAGGCTGGGGAGATAATTCCCAACTTTTATTGCGCCAAGTTACCCAACGGGTGGAAGTAGGAAGGCAAATCTTGGGGTATTTGCGGGTGAGCCATCCTTGGTTTGAAGTTACCAAACCCAGTCGTCAGTTGATTTTTGATTTAGGGTTGGGTACGGGGTTAATGGTGCTATCTGTGGGGGCGAGTGGTTGGTTCCTTTCCGGAAAAGCGATGGAACCGGTGTATGATTCCTATCAACGCTTGAAGCAATTTACGGCGGATGCTTCCCATGAATTGAGAAGTCCCATTGCTTTAATTCAAACCAATGTGCAGGTAGCTTTGACGGATTTAGAGTTAGCACAGACACAAGGAGCTAATTCTTCTCACTATCGGCAACAGTTAAAGTTAGTGGAGAGATTAACCAAGCGTTTGGGTGTTTTGGTTAATGATTTACTTTTTTTAGCACGGCAGGATAGTGGGAGTGTTAACAAGGAGTTTGCACCTTGTCCCATGGATGCTTTGTTAATGGAGGTGGTGGAAGAACAACAATTATTTGCCGCAGAAAAGCAGATTCATCTAGCCTTACAATTAATAGATCCCCCCGCTTCAGTTACTAATCCTGAATTATTAGAAAATTGGTTTAGCTGCAAGGGGAATTGGGAGCAGCTAGTGCGACTGTTTACTAATTTAATTGGTAATGCTTTACACTACACTCCCAAGGGAGGAAGGGTAACTGTAGAATTAGCACAGATAGAATCCAGCAATCGGGTTTCTGGATTGCGTCACAGTCATAGCCAATTACAAATAAAGGTGAGGGATACGGGTATTGGTATTCCTGATGAGGCTTTACCCAAATTATTCGATCGCTTTTACCGTTTAGATCCCGCCCGTACCCATACCCAGAGAAACCGAGTAACAGAGAATACCACTGGTTCTGGATTAGGATTAGCGATCGCTCAAGCTATTGTAGAAAACCATCAAGGGCAAATTCAAGTAGAAAGTAGGGTTGGTGAAGGCTCTACTTTTATTGTCATATTACCAGTTAGTGTGGATGTGCGATCGGTCAAGCAGCGGAGTGAAGGAGTGAGGGAGTGAAAGAGGGAAGGAGGGAAGGAGTGAAGGAATTATTTTCATGCTTGGTTGTGGGATTTTCCCGTGGGGGACTAACTTGAAAATAGTTAATCAGCGCAGAGTTTGTAGGGGCGCATTGCGTGCGCCCTTGAGGAGTTAGGACTATAGGATTTAGGCATTAGGACGAAACATTTATCATGTTTAGCTGTGAAATTCTCTCATGGGAGGCTTGCATTCAAAATCAATTTCTGATTCCACCTTCCTTCGATAAGATAATTGTGCTATGGAGGTAAACAGCTTATGATTTATCAGTCAGAAATTACTATTAAAGTTCCCTCTGAGGTAGCAGAAGCATACCGTAATGCTACTGAAGAAGTGCAGAAACAATTGCAACTCAAAATTGCAGCAATTATACAGTCTCAATTTACCACTCCCAGACAAGAAGCGATCGCATGCTTCAGAAAAGTGATGGATAAAGCAAGCCAAGAAGCACAAGAGCAAGGATTAACGCCGGAAATATTAGAATCTATTTTGAATAATGACGAATGAAAGACGATTCTTTTTTGATACTAATGTGGTGATTAGTGCATTTTTATTCAAATAGGGATGAAACTGTAATGATATATTTTGTTGAGAATACGTAAAATATATCATTGCTGATGTAGTATTGTAGAGCTTCCTAGTTAGAGCAGGTTTAAAGATTTACCGGGGAATACCAGCATGAAGAATAAACCTGAAGATTTCCTGAAGAATATACCTAAAGATTTCCTTGAAAAAATTCGAGAAAAACAAGGAATCTCACAACAATATGCAAAATCTCTAAACCGTCAAGAAGAAATAGTCTGGAACAAAATCCAAGAAGCTAAAGAAAAACAACTTCAAGAATTAAATTTAAGATATACAGGATTATACAAGATTCCTTATAGGTTTTTTGAAAGGGTATTTGAACTGAAATGGTTAAAGGTATTAGATTTAAGCGATAACGAATTAACTAGCATTCCAAAAGATATAACCCGTCTGCAAAACTTAACCACCCTGAATTTAACGAACAACCGATTAACCAGTATCCCAAAAGCCATAACCCGTCTGCAAAACTTAACTACCCTGGATTTAAGAAATAACCAATTAACCAGCGTCCCGGAAGTGATCGCCAGTCTGCAAAACTTAACTACCCTGGATTTAAGAAATAACCAATTAACCAGCGTCCCGGAAGCGATCGCCCATCTGCCAAATTTAACCACCCTGGATTTAGGCTACAACCAATTAACTAGCTTTCCGGAAGCGATCGCCCACCTGCCAAATTTAACCACGCTGGATTTAACGCAAAACCAGTTAACTAGGCTTCCGGGAGTGATTGGCCGCCTACCAACGTTAATCAGGCTGGATTTAAGCTACAACCAATTAACGACGCTACCAGAAGCGATCGCCTGTCTGAAAAACTTAACCACCTTGATTTTAAGAAATAACCAATTAAAGACGATTCCTGAAGCAATTTCCCGCTTACAAAGCTTAAACGCGCTATATTTAAGCGACAACCAACTAACGACAATTCCGGAATCAATCTCCCATTTACAAAACTTAAACACGCTGAATTTAAGCGACAACCAACTAACGACAATTCCGGAATCAATCTCCCACTTACAAAACTTAAACACGCTAAATTTAAGCAAAAATCCCATCGAAAAGCCACCGCCAGAAGTTGTTGCAAAAGGCATTGAAGGGATTAGGGATTATTTTCGGCAACTGGAAGCAGAAGGAACAGATTACCCGTATGAAGCCAAGTTACTAATTGTCGGTGAAGCAGGTGCAGGGAAGACAACGCTGGCGAAAAAGATTAAAGACGAAAATTATCAATTGCAAGAAGAGGAATCGACTAAGGGAATTGATGTAATCCAATGGCATTTTTCATGGGAAAATGGCAAAGATTTTCGAGTTAATATCTGGGACTTTGGGGGACAGGAGATTTACCATGCTACCCACCAATTCTTCCTCACCAAGCGTTCTCTTTACGCCTTAGTAGCAGATAACCGCAAGGAAGACACGGATTTTTATTACTGGCTGAATGTGGTGGAACTATTAAGCGATAATAGTCCATTGCTGATTGTTCAAAATGAAAAACAAGACCGGCAAAGGGAAATCAATAAAGGTCAGTTACGGGAGCTGTTTGACAACCTTAAGGAAACCCTAGAAACTAACCTTGCCACTAACCGGGGTTTGTCAGAAGTATTACAGAACATCAAGCATTACATCACAAACCTACCCCACATTGGTACAGCATTACCTAAAACTTGGGTAAGAGTGCGGGAAGCTTTGGAAAATGACACCCGTGATTACATCAGCCTGGGTGAATATCTAAATATCTGCCAGCAAAATGGCTTTACCCTACACGAAGACAAGTTACAACTGAGTGAGTATCTACACGATTTGGGTGTCTGTTTGCATTTCCAAGACAATCCCATTTTAAATAATACAGTAATTCTCAAACCCGAATGGGGTACAGATGCAGTTTACAGGGTGTTGGATGATCCACAGGTAATTAAAAACAAGGGTGAGTTTACTTGGGATGATCTAAAAAACATTTGGCAGGAGGAGAAATATGCTGACAAGCAAGGAGAACTCTTGGAACTGATGAAGAAATTCTACCTTTGCTACGAAATTCCTGAAAGACATGGAACATACATCGCCCCGCAATTGTTAAGCGCAAGCCAACCGGATTACCCCCCCGATAACAAAGATTACAAATTTGATGAACCCAACAACCTCATCCTGCGCTACAAATACGATTTCATGCCCAAGGGAATTATCAGCTGGTTCATCGCCATTATGCACGAATTCATTGATGAGCAACGTTACGTCTGGAGAAGTGGCGTTATCTTAAATAAAGACCAGACAAAGGCAGAGGTGATTGAATATTATGACAAACGGGAAATAAAAATTCGCGTTTCAGGTCTGTACAAAAGAGATTTGATGACTGTTGTTACCCACGAGCTAGATAAAATTCATGCCTCATACAAGCGACTGAAATACAAAAAGTTGATCCCCTGTAATTGCACCACTTGCAAATCTTTGAAAGAGCCACATTTTTATGAGTTTACTGTTCTGCGCCAATTTTCAGTCGATGGACAAGACCGCATCCAATGCCAGAAAAGTTATCAGATGGTTCCAGTCTCGGGTTTAATTGATGATGTGATAGACAGAAGCCATTTGGTAATTGGTAATGCGATAGACACAAGCCAGTCGGAAACAGAAAAGAACAAAAGTGGTGATTTGCCGTCTTATCCCTCTGTCAACATAGGAAATGTGGAAAACATGGTATTTCAACCATCCAAACAGGAAATTTCTACGATGCCAGAATTATCTCAACAAGAAGAAACTTCTAAACCTACTCTCCCTTGGGCATATCGCAACGGACTATTTTATTTATT
>JASJDS010000305.1 GCA_030065055.1 Calothrix sp. MO_192.B10 | reverse complement strand
GGGTTGTTCGCGCCCTTGTTGCTAGTCTCGGCTTTACGTGGTTGTTGTGATTACCGCCTTCCCACGAACGGCGGATGGACTAGACCAACTGTCTAATTGTACCATTTGTGGACGGACAATAAATTGTCCGACGGACTCACCCCATGCTTAAAAAGCAGGGGCTTGCGTCCTGCGATTTTCGGTCACATGGTAGCTGTATCCCAAGAAGTAGGAAGCCTATACCCTAAAGCTTAAAGATTCTAGCGAAATCTGAGGGGCGATCGCAACCCATTGTCTCTTTTGTTTGAAAATATGAAACAGGAGTGGAGGAGTGAGGGAGTGAGAGATTGAGGGAGTGAAGGAGGGAAAATATAAAAGTTATATACATACATAACTATATAATGTAAATGTAGTTAAAATTACTTTTTAGACCGAATATTTAAGAGAATATTATATTCTCCAAGCAAATAGAATCACCAGTCTATGCTTTGATTCCTGACTACTAATGCTGGGAAAATATGGGTGCTGAGATTTTGAATATAAAAATGCTACACATGAACCAGTATTTAGGGTGGATTATACATAAATTGAACCGCAAAATTACTCAATGTGCTTGTGTAGCTATGATGCTACTTTATAAGTTGTTAGATATTTTGGTTGTGGGGTGGGAATTTTATATGCAAGATTTGTGGATGAAACAACAGCACAGCAGCGTTAATAGTCATTTGTGATCAACAACCGCTATATGTCTTTGCATGATTAAGTTTAGCATCCGAAAGCTGACATTATTATTTGTATTGGCATTAGCAGTTGTTTGTGCTAATGCTGCCATCTTCTACGGCAATACAATCGATTTAATCCATAGTCAAAAAGCAGTTACCTCCTCCCATAGGGTAATTGCCCAAATAGAAAATTTTCTGTCTCATTTTCAAGATATAGAAATAGCCCAGCGTAATTATTTAATTACCGCAAATATCAATGATTTTCAAACCTATGTAGCGGCAAAACAAAGTACTAACAAAAGCCTGGACAAGCTACGGAATTTAACTACTAATTCCGCCCATAAAAAACAGTGGTTTTTATTATTAAAACAAAAAGTTAATCAACGCTTAGATATTCTACAGACAGAAGTAGAAGTACGAAAAGAGAAAGGATGGAGTGAGGTAGCACAACTAGTTAAATCTCAGCAACCCCAGCAAAAAAGCCAACAGATTCAAACCTGGTTGGAAAATTATTTGACAGAATCACAAGATTTACTGCAACAAAAAGTTGAGCGATCGCAAGCTAATTTTAACAAAACTATGACAATGTTTTTCATTGCCACTGTTGTGAATATAGCTCTGGTTGCTTTACTTTACCAGCTGCTCAGAGGTTATATCGTTCGACTCAAACGCACAGAACTAGCTCTACGCCAAAGTGAGAATCGTTTGCGAGCAATGATTGATGCAGAACCAGAGTGCATTAAACTAATTGCCAAAGATGGTACTCTCCTAGAAATCAATGCCTTTGGAGTAGAAATAATGGAGGTGGAAAGTGGAGATATTTTAGTCGGTAAACCAATCGACACAGCAATCTTACCAGAGTATAGACCAGCTTTTGCCTCCTTACATCAAAGGGTGTGCCAAGGGTATAAAGGGAATTTAGAATTCGAGATTGTGGGGTTTAAAGGTACTCGTCGCTGGATGGAAAGCCATTCTGTTCCCCTACGTAATGAAGTGGATGGAGAGTTTTTACATCTATCGGTAACACGGGATATTACTCAACAAAAATTAGCAGAACAAAAAATCCGCGAACAAGCAGCCCTATTAGATATTGCGGTGGACGCTATCTTAGTCCAGGATATTGACGGCACTATCTTATTTTGGAATCAAGGAGCAGCTAACATTTATCGTTGGCAATCACAAGAAGCTTTGGGTAAAAAAGCTTGCCAATTATTGTACAAAGAAACATCAACCCAGTGGGAAGATGTCACATCCAAAGTCATGGGGCGGGGTTCGTGGCTAGGGGAATTATCCCAAATCACCAAAGATGGCAAGGAAATTATTGTTGAAAGTCGCTGGACTTTAGTCAGGGACGACAATGGTAATCCCAAATCCATGCTAATTGTGAATACAGAAATTACCCAGAAAAAGCAATTAGAGATACAATTATTGCGATCGCAACGTTTAGAAAGTATTGGCACCTTAGCAGGGGGAATTGCCCACGATTTAAATAATGTCCTGTCCCCAATTTTAATGTCAGTGCAGATGTTGCGGATGAAACTCCCCCAACAGCAACATCAACAGCTACTGCAAATGTTGGAAAACAATGTTAAACGGGGGGCTAGTCTAGTTCAACAGGTATTATCCTTTGCCCGTGGCGTAGAAGGTAAACGTACCCCGGTGCAAGTACAACAACTACTAGCAGAAATCGAGCAAATTATTACCCGAACATTCCCCAAATCAATCATTTGCCACACAGATGTCCAAGCAGACTTGTGGATGATTTCTGGCGATCCTACCCAGATACATCAGGTGTTAATGAACCTAGTTGTCAATGCCCGCGATGCCATGCCCGATGGTGGCTACCTACGTATTTATGCGGAGAATAGAGTGATTGATGAACAGTATTCTCAAATCAATATAGATGCCAAACCAGGTAATTATATTGTGATTACGGTGGAAGATACGGGTATAGGTATACCTAGTGCCATTCAAGAACGGATCTTTGAACCCTTCTTTACCACGAAAACGGTGGGTGAAGGTACGGGGTTGGGACTTTCCACAGCATTAGGGATTATTAAAAACTATGGTGGCTTTGTGAATATGCATAGCCAAGAAGATAAAGGTACCCAATTTCAGGTTTATTTACCTTCCTTAACTAACGGTGAAAATGACCCTCCCTGTCGAGCCATTATCCCCCTCAAGGGTAGGGGTGAACTAATTTTAGTGGTAGATGACGAAGCTGTGATTCGGGAAATTACCAGGTCATCTTTAGAACAACATAATTATCGTGTCCTCACTGCCAAAGATGGGGTTGAGGCTGTTTCTATCTATGCAAAAAAACAACAAGAGATTAGTTTGGTTTTATTGGATATGCTCATGCCTCATTTAGATGGAACCATAGCTATCCGTACCTTGCAAAAAATTAATCCCCATGTCAAAATTATTGCCATCAGTGGATTAATGGGCGATCGCAAAATTGCCGAAGTACAAGATATGGGAGTTAAAGCTATTTTATCCAAACCTTGTACCGCCCAGGAATTATTACGAACCATTAATACAGTAAATTATGGTAATGGATAATGATATTCATCTAAAATTCAAAATATAGCGGTTTTCAGTTGAGTAGAACACAAAGTTAATTCCTAATATTTAGAATAGGCTGGAATCCCATGTTACGAAACTGTATTTCATCCAAGTGAAAAATATTATAGTATGGCGATCGCTTCTGTAATTCATCATTCAAATCTGTCATTTCCCCTATTTGAGCTGGGAACAATAGGGTTATAATCTACCCTTACATTTTCCTAGTTATGTCAGAATACATCTACGAATCAGAATATACAAATTTCCAAGATTGCCAAGAAAAATTAAAGCGTAGTTCGGCATATCAAAAACTTTTAAATAGAATTATTGGTAAAATTCGCCTATCTGTAAATTTACAACCTCTTTGCCAAACTACCTGTCAAGATATTTGTTGGCTGTTAAATATAGATAGAGTAGCAATTTATCGCTTTGATGAAAATTGGGGTGGTAGATTTGTTAACGAACTAGGATTTGCCCGCGTCCCCTGGAATGAGATTAGTGTTTTTGGAGAAAATGCAGTTTGGGAAGATTCCCACTTACAAGAGAATCAAGGGGGAAGGTATCGTCGTAATGAGTCATTTGCTGTCACCGATATTTACCAAGCAGGACATTCACGCTGTCACCTAGAATTACTAGAACAGTTCCAGATTCGCGCCTATGCCATTGCACCGATTTTCATTGGTCGGAAATTATGGGGTTTATTTGCTGCATATCAACATTCTCAACCTCGTGATTGGTTAGAAGATGAGGTGGAATTTCTCACCCAAGCAGCGAGCCATTTGGGATTAGCAATGCAACAGGCAGAAACCCTAGAAAAATCAAAACAGGGTTCTGCAAGTTTACAAAATTCCATGGCTAGACAGCGAGCTTTGATGGAAGTGATGAATAAAATTCGTTCATCCCTAAATACCAACATAATTTTTGATACCACTTGCCAAGAACTATGTAAATTACTCAATCTGGAAAGAGCTGCCATTTACCGTTTTCATGAAGATTGGAGCGGAGAATTTATTAGTCACTTTGGCACCGTTGAAACCCAATGGCAAAATATCAATCCCTTTGGCAAAAGTTTGGTTTGGGAAGACACCCATTTGCAAGACACTAAAGGTGGACGGTATCGCAATAATGAAACATTTGCTGTTGCAGATATCTACAAAGCAGGGCATACCCGTTGCCACTTAGATATTTTAGAGCAATTTAAAATTCGTGCTTATACCCTAGTACCCATATTTATTGGTCCCAAACTGTGGGGATTATTAGCAGCTTACCAACATACAAGTCCCCGTCAATGGATGGATTATGAAGTTGAATTTCTCTCCCAAGTCGGGGCACAGCTTGGGGTTGCAATCCAACAAGCAGAATTATTAGAACAGTCGAAAAAACAAGCACTAGCCTTTTCTAAAGCGATTGCTAGACAGAGGGCTTTAACCGATGTAGTCACCAAAATCCGCTCTTTTTCCGATCTGGATGTGATTTTACAAACCACTTGCCAAGAATTATGTCAGCTTTTACAAGTGGAACGAGTTGGAGTCTATCGTTTCCATGAAGATTGGAGTGGAGAATTTGTCAGCCATTTTGGTATTCCAGAAATTCAGTGGATGGAGAGCAACCCCTTTGGCAAAAACTTAGTCTGGGAAGATACCCACCTACAAGAAACTAAAGGTGGACGCTACCGCAACAACGAAAGCTTTGCTGTCAACGACATTTATCAAGCCGGACATACCCGGTGTCACCTGGATATTCTAGAGCAATTTAAAATCCGCGCCTATGCTTTAACTCCCATTTTTGTTGGACGCAACTTATGGGGACTTTTGGGAGCATATCAACATTCCCAGCCCCATCAATGGGAGAATGTAGAAGTGGAATTTTTAGCCCAAGTAGCTAATCAGTTGGGAGTAGCAATTCAAAGTGCTAATTTACTTTCCCAAACTCAAACCCGTGCTGAAGCAATGCATAAATCATCTCAGCAACAGCAGATTCTCTTTGATGTGGTAGCAAAAATTAGAGAATCATTAGATTTAGAAACAATTTTCCACACCACAGCTCAAGAAGTACGGCGTTCCATGGGTGCTGACAGAGTCGGAGTCTTTCGCTTTGATGCAGATAGTAACTTTTGTAGTGGGGAATTTATTGCTGAAGATGTCTTACCGGAATTTGAATCAGCTTTAGGTTTTCAAATGGAAGATAGTTTTTTTGGTGAACAATATGCTCCCCAGTATGCCCAAGGAAGACTCCAAGCTATTAACGATATTTCCCAAGCCGGGTTCCAAAAATGCTATCAGGAAGCTTTAGAGCATTTTCAAATTAAGGCACACGTCGTTTTTCCACTGATGGAAGGAGAAAAGTTGTGGGGGCTTTTGTGCGTCCATCAATGCAGTCAAACTCGCAATTGGGAGGAAGGGGAAATCAAATTTATCACCCAAGTCGCAACTCAATTGAGTGTTGCTCTGAGTCAAGCTAATTTATTGGGTAAAACCCGCGAACAAGCAGAAAAATTAACCCAAACCTTAAAAGATTTACAAAAAGCTCAGATTCAGATGATTCAGTACGAGAAGATGGCTTCTTTGGGACAATTAGTTGCAGGGGTTGCCCACGAAATTAATAATCCGGTTAGCTTCATTCAAGGTAATTTAGAACATGCTAAAGAATATAATAAAGACCTGGTGCAGTGTCTACGGATTTATCAGCAGCATTACCCAGAACCAGTGCGAGAAGTTCAGCAATTTTTGGACACCATAGAGCTGAATTATCTCTTGGAAGATATGCCCAACTTGTTCCAATCCATGCAGACAGGAACAGACCGCATTTGTGATATTGTCTCCTCATTACGTAACTTTTCCCGTTTAGACGAAGCAGAAGTTAAACAAGTTGATATTCACGAGGGTATTAATAGCACCTTAATGATTTTACAAAATCGACTCAAAGGAGCATCAAAATCTGCTGATATTCAGATTATTAAAGATTATGATCGATTACCCTTAGTAGAATGCTACCCCGGTCAACTCAATCAAGTATTGATGAACTTACTGGCAAATGCCATCGATGCCTTAGAAGAATATAACCAAAAGCGATCGCCAGAAGAAATCAAAGCCAAACCCAGTAAAATTCGCATCTCTACCTCAACCATTAATAAAGAATGGGTAGAAATTTCCATTACTGATAATGGTGTAGGAATGACCGAAGAAGTACGTTCTCATATTTTCGATCCATTTTTTACTACCAAACCTGTAGGCAAAGGTACTGGCTTAGGTCTTTCCATTAGTTACCAGATTATTACAGAGAAACATGATGGTAAACTTTATTGCCACTCAGAGCCAGGGGAAGGAGCAGAGTTTATCATTGAGATTCCTGTGTGCCAAAATTCATCTCAAAAATTGACCAAGGATTAAGTTAAGATACCTCTGGTGGAATCAGGCTGGCAGTTTTGGTACTACTATCCCAAACTATCCAGCCTAATTTTGGATCTAAATCCACAGGATTATCTGTTACTTTAAAATACAACTTATCTCCACCCCTTCCTTGTTCGATGGCAAAGTCAGCATTTTGGGCATACACAACCTTAAAACCCCGATCCCGCAGACAATACATTGCCCAAGCTTTCAGTGATTGTCTGGCTGGTTCGTGGGGAATTGATGGTTTCGCGATCGCTTCTGCAATAACTTGATATATTTGCATAGTATAAGTACCTCTGGAAAATTAATTTAACATTTTGTCTGGGCACAGCGTCCGTAATATATTGGCATAGCTGATATCGTCCCCCTTGTATATTAGAAGAACTGGTAGGGGCACGGCATCCACAGGCTTTTTCCCCATGCCATAATCTGAATATCGCCGTGCCCACAACCCATTGGTTTACCCAGTTGCCATGCCTTTGGTAAGCAGTGTTCAAATATTCATAGTCAGGTCATCATCTTACTGATATCGTCCCCCTTGTATATTAGAAGAACTGGTAGGGGCACGGCATCCACAGGCTTTTTCCCCATGCCATAATCTGAATATCGCCGTGCCCACAACCCATTAGTTTACCCAGTTGCCATGCCTTTGGTAAGCAGTGTTCAAATATTCATAGTCAGGTCATCATCTTACTGATATCGTCCCCCTTGTATATTAGAAGAACTGGTAGGGGCACGGCATCCACAGGCTTTT
>JASJDS010000117.1 GCA_030065055.1 Calothrix sp. MO_192.B10 | reverse complement strand
AATTAAGGGAATTTTCCAGACTCTACCTGATTTTTTTGCTCCTTTAATCCTTTGTTGCTGGAGCAAAACTTTGACTCTAGAGACCGAAATATTTAATAAAAATGCAGCTTCTGTTGTCCCGACAATTTTACTCATGATATTACTATGAAATATATCGCTATATTTCATCTTTTCATCAAATGAGCCAATTAGCCAGTAAGCAGTAGGGTGCGTTATGCTAACAGCACTCCGCACCAAAAGGATTACCGGATGGTGCCGTACTCTCGTCGGCAGGACACCCTACGTGTTTTTCAAAAATCTAATACCAATTCTCTGTAACAATGCACTTAATCATAATGATGCTTAAGTTTTAACCTTTGCGTCTACCCTGCGGGAAGCCCTTCGGGTATCTCCTTCGGAGACGCTCCGCGTTAGCGTTAGCTCCCCTGAAAGGGGCACGCAGTCGCTCATGGGGGAAACCACGCCATTTGCTCTTAGTGGGAAACCCACAAGACCGCAATGGCTCCCCAAGACCGCGCTGTCTCACCACTTCGTGTCTAATGCGCCTTTGCGTGAGTTTAATATTAAGTGCAACTTCATGGAGGAATTGTATAAGATTTGTAAGCACTCGCCCAGGCCGCGCCAACAAAAATCAAATATGAGTCCTATATTTATAGAGCTGGTCGAAGTTCAAAACTTCCGTGCTTCTAGCCGGGAGATGTAGAACGAGGTGGCAGGTTTACGTGCCGTCAAGCTTAGGTTACATCGTGGTGACGTTGCTCTTCAATGTACCTCCGAATAGTTTCAAGAGTAACGTTACCCGCAGTTGAGACAAAGTAGGAGTGAGTCCACAAACTAGGTAATTTTAATAGATGTGGAAATTCTTTCCTTAAGTAGCGAGAACTTCTATCTTTGATTTGTGCGGCAACCTGACGCGCTGCAATATCAGGTAAAAGATTAACAAATAGATGCACATGATCTGCACATATCTTGCACCTTCTCAATAAGGGTAAGGTGGGCATTGGTGGGTTACGAAATAATAAGGGTTACAGGCGATGATTTTCGCAATAATCATGTGGTGCAAGATGTGAGTCTGGCATGATTTCTAATGCAATAATCTGCCAGTCTTTTTCTTTGCAGGTATCCCAGATGATTTCTCTTAATCTTTTTTCTACATCTCCTACCAGTACGCGCTTCCTACGCTTGGGTATCCACACCAAATGATAATTCATCATTGATGAAATTACAAATTTTTATTAGCCCAGGCAATAAATCGATCTAAACTCTGAACAGCTACCAGATTATGATTGGATTCAACTTGATTTTTTAACCAATCAACCGCTCCCTGTCTCATACCTGTACCTCCCATAACCACAATTGCAGGAGCGGGATAGCAATACTGAATATTGAGATTTAAATAAGGGAATTTCTCATCCACAGAACCGAAACTTTCTTGGTATTTACATTCAATAATTAGCCCAGATGTAAATTTAGGTATGCCCGCAATATAAAAATCTACATTTAGGGCTGTTTGATAAATCCCCAAACCAATATAAATTTGCCGCCCGTAACGTTTGGGTAGTAAAGCAGCATTGTCGATAGCCTCTTTAGAGACATGATGTCCCACTTGAAAATAATTATTTCCGTTTAATGTTGCCTTAACATTAGCTTCTAAAATACCACCAGACTTATTTGCCCGTGTTCCTTGAGTCATTATCATCTGAGTGAACTACCTATGAAACCTTTGGCTTATTCTAGGATTTCATGAAATTTGCTATTTTGACTCAGATGCTTAACATTTTGTGCCATTTTGGCAGGTTTAAAGATGGGGTAGTTGCTATTGTAAATATTACGGTCTTGCACGAAAGACACACAGCAAAATGGCAACAACCTGGCTTCCCCGGTTAATTTCCGGGGAATTTTTTTATCAAAAAATAATGGAAAAATGAAAATATCCCCACCAGAGGCAGGGAAGAGAGAAAGAATATTGATAAGAATATTTTCCAGTCAAACTTTGGGAAATTATCTGTAGTAATTTTGGTTAGATAAGTGAATAGCATGGAGAGGTTGAAATACTGCATAAATATAGGTAATGCAAAGAATTGTCATGCATTAACCTGCTTGAACTTCAGTATGACCATTACGGATAGACCATGCCATTTCTAATAGTTGAGTCCAACGCTTTTGCAACTGCTTGGGAGTACATTTAACTGCCTTGGCAATTGATTGATCGTTTTGTTTGGCAGTTTTCAATTGTAATATTTGTCGCTGTTGTTCCGATAAGCGATTGACAAAATTTTCCCATTGTGTGGAAGAAAGACCTAATTTTTGTTCTAAGCCGGCTCCCAACCATTGATGTACTAGCTGCCATTGATGCTGTCTAGCAAACTTCTCCACATGGTATTTAAAACGCTGTTGTAGATAGTCCCGTTGGCGACTGGTTAAACCGAGAATTTGATCGATTTCTGGTGCGGATAAATCTTGAAGTTTCAATACTAAATAATCTACACAATCATTTTGACCTTGAGACTCGAGATATTTAACCAATTCAGATATGATAGAATTTCTTTCAGCTTCTTCTGCAAGATCGAAATTAGATTTGGCAACCATTTGCGATCGCACTTGTTGTACAGCTGAACTCCGCATATAGGATTCTGCCTCTTCGGTTCTAGCAGACTCAACAGCCATTTCAATATCAACGGTGGTTTCCTGGGGTTGGCGACGATTAAACCCTTGGGCGCGGAGGATAATCAATTGCTGGCTGGCACCACCAGGTAAATTAATGCGGCGTTTGGCATACTGCTCGGTAAATGCCATATATTCTGCTAATTGTAGCTGAGTGCGGGGTGTATAGTCTTCAGCAAACTCATTTTCCCGGCGGAATGCTTTAATCGCTTCAATATAAAATGCTTGTAAAAAGTCTTCAATCAAGTTGTAGCGAGCATCAAAACCTAGATGCAAAGAGGGATCACAAATATGGCGATAAACCATAGAACCCAAGCAACTATGTAATTCTACTCGTCCTCTTCTAGAACCTAATTGGTAGTAACGCAGACATTTTTGTAACCGATGGCGAGCCAAGCTCAATTGCCAAGACTGGATTTCTCCAGAGGTTTGAATCCGAGAGCTTTTATCACAAATACGAGTTACTTCTTTAGTAATCCGCTGTGCTAAAGCTTGTACCCCAGCAGGTGAAGTTTTTACTTGTGTTTGTATTTCCTTACACAATACTTGCAGTAAAAATTCAGAATTTGGTATTGTTATTTGTTTGGTTGCAACTTGAGGCTTAACGGTAGCTTGTGTGGTGGGTAGATTAACAAGATTGATTTTCATGACTCTTTTAGGAATGGCATTGCACCGTAACGACTAAGCAGAAACAGCACCTAAAGGCACGCTTTTGGCTGGGGCACATCTCGTCGCTCCTCCTCTTGGAGTTGCCATAAGCACTGCTCACATTTATGAATATAGAAAAAATCAATAAGTTCCTGTGGCAGTGTTGTGTCGGTTTTGTTACGCGCAACTAGTTCGAGGACGGTACAATTGTATTTGTTAACTGGGAGAACTCATCGAAACCCTTGTATTATCAGGATTAGCGACGATTTTTACTACTGATAATTTTTGCCTAATAAATATGACAATTTTCAAACTGGAGTATTTTTACCATCAGCTGCTTACTATTGGGAGGCTAAGTTTTGTAACAGATGGTTTAAATCCACAGCGCGGCTTCCTCCCAACCTAAACCTTTACGGATCATCATTGGCTGTTCGATGGTTAAGTCCAAAATGGTCGAAACTTGATATGTAGGTTCCTCACCAGTGTCCACAATTACATCAACTAATTTTTCCACACGATCAAATAGCTCGAACCGAGTAATTGGGGGTTCTGGTATTACTTCTAACATTTCATCTTCTGTTTCATCAGTAGGGAGATGGGCAGAAGTCGAAATAATTGGATTTCCCAAGGCTGTTAATAACTCCAAGCAAATAGTGTTATTTGGCACTCTGATTCCGGTTGTTTTACGTTTGGGATTCTGTACTAGTCGCGGCACTAATTTCGTAGCAGGCAGTAGAAATGTGTAAGGCCCAGGAATCAAACGCTTCATAATTTTATAAGCGGTATCACTTACAAAAGCGTAAGTTGATACATTAGAAAGCGATGGGCACAGAAATGTCAGTGGTTTATCATTTGCTAACTGCTTGATTTTACGAACTTTTTCCACTGCTGACTTAGCATTTAAATCGCAACCGATGGCATAAACTGTATCGGTAGGATAAAGCATGACTGCCCCACGTTGCAGGGCTAACTTTATTTCCTCTATACGTTGGATTTGGGGATTATCAGGATGGACTTGGATAATATTTGTCATTTCAGTTATCAGTTATCAGTTATCAGTTATCAGTTATCAGTTACCCCATCGATAAATCAAGGGACTTGGGTTACGGGAAAAATTTTTTCCACCTCCACAAATATAATTTGGGGGCTTGATACCGATTACTGCTTGGTCATGGGAAAGTAAAAATGAACGGAGAATAGAGGAAGGATGGATACTGGGGTTTTTCTGGGACTTATACTATTTTGGATTTTGCGAAAAGTTGCGGTGCGGGGGTTCCCCCCGCCCGTGCAAACTTTTCAAGACGGATTTTGGATTGAGAATCACTCTATGTAAATTTATCTCTGGTTTCCACACCTGGAGCCTAGAAATGCACTTGGAGGCGGGAGTCTCAATCGCTGCATTCCTTGCCAGAGGCAAGGAACGAGAAATGAGGGGCTAAACCATTCATTAATTTGCCAACAGTATCATTTATTTGTCCCATTCTTAATTTCAAATTAATCAATAAATATCTATGAGTAGAGTAGCTTATCTTCATTGCCCAACGGGGATTTCCGGTGATATGTGTTTGGGAGCAATTATTAGTTTGGGGGTTCCCGAAGCATATTTAATTGACAAGTTGAATGGGTTGGGAATTGAACGAGAGTATAAGTTATGGGCTGAGTTGGTGTTGCGTCATGGGCAACAGGCAACTCTGGCTCATGTGGATTTACTCCACGAACACCATCACCATCACCATCACCAACACAGCCACTCCCATGGACGACATCTGCCAGAAATCGAACAGATGATTCTTCAAGCAGGATTACCGCCAAGGGCAGAAAATTGGAGTTTACAGGTATTTAGGCAATTAGCGATCGCAGAAGGGGCGGTACATGGTATAGTCCCGGAAAAGGTGCATTTCCATGAAGTGGGAGCGGTGGATGCCATTGTTGATATTGTGGGTACTTGTTTGGGTTTGGATTGGTTGGATGTTGCTAGCAATCCTCAAGGATTACCTTTACTGTATTGTTCGCCTTTACCCACGGGTGGAGGGACGGTAAAGGCGGCACATGGGAAAATGACTGTACCCGTACCGGCAGTCTTAAAGTTGTGGTCAATGCGGGGATGTCCGGTGTATAGTAACGGGATTGAAAAAGAACTGGTAACGCCTACTGGAGCTGCTATAGCTACTACCCTGGCAACGGATTTTGGCGAACCACCACCCATGAAAATTACCAAAGTTGGATTAGGTACGGGTTCGATGAATTTACCTATCCCTAATATCCTCCAGTTATGGCTGGGGGAAAGTTCAGAAAATTCCCCCACTACCAGCAATCTAGAAACTATATCGGTACTAGAAACCCAAATTGATGACTTAAGTCCCCAAGCTATTGGTTATGTACTAGAAGCATTATTGGCGACGGGAGCCTTGGATGTGTTTACCCAATCCATCGGCATGAAGAAATCCCGCCCAGGAATTTTGCTCACCGTCATCTGCCATCCCCAAGATATGGCCAAATGTGAAACAATTTTATTTCAGGAAACTACAACTCTAGGTATTCGTCGTTCTACTCAGCAACGGGCTATTTTGCAACGGGAAATACAGGTGGTGGAAACTGAGTATGGCTCAATCCGAGTTAAAGTAGCATGGCAGGAACAAGGGCAAGGAAAGCTAATCATGAATGTCCAGCCAGAATACGAAGATTGTGCGGAATTAGCCCGCCAGCACAGCCTGCCTTGGCAAGAAATGCACAGGCTAGCATTACACTGTTGGTATTTGCAGCAAAATTAACTTAAGCACTTAGACAGAATTAATTACACGTATTATTTTCTGTTCCCCGTTCCCCGTTCCCTATTCCCTGTTCCCTGTTCCCTATTCCCTATTCCCTATTCCCTATTCCCTATTCCCTATTCCCTATTCCCTATTCCCTATTCCCTATTCCCTATTCCCTGTTCCCTATTCCCCGTTCCCTGTTCCCTGTTCCCTGTTCCCTGTTCCCTGTTCCCTGTTCCCTGTTCCCTATTCCCTGTTCCCCGTTCCCTATTCCCTGTGTCCATAAATGATGAAAAAAACTTTACGCTGGTTGATTTTAGGAGGAACGCTATTTTTTTTAGCCAAAGCCTTGAAGGATAACTGGCAAGAAGTGGCGACAATTTATATTGATGGGGTTGGATGGTCAATTTTGGTGATTGCCACCGGTATTACTTTGTTAGCACATATTTGGGCTGGTTGGGTATGGACTTGGGTACTAAAAGAGTTACATCAACCCATACATCCCACTCAATTCATTCAAGTATATCTGCGAACCAACATTGCTAAATATTTACCAGGAAATGTTTGGCATTACTATGGACGAATTGTGGGCGCCCAAAGTGCTGGAGTCTCTGCTGCTGCTGCTGCCTTAAGTGTATTATTAGAGCCGTTGCTCATGGCTGCTGCTGCTTTAATTATTGTGATTATGGGTAGCCAAGTCCTAGTATCTCACAGCATTCTTGTCTTGGCGGCACAGATTGTGGGTTTATTGGTGGTATTGGCAGTGATGCATCCCCAATTTTTAAATCGCCTGTTATCTTTGTTGCAAAACTTAAAGCTAAAGAAATCCCCAAAAAAATCAGTATCAACTTCTGCCATAAATATGAAACGCTATCCCCTCATTCCCTTATGCGGAGAATTAGCATTTTTGGGTTTACGCAGTGGTGGCTTTCTGTTAACTTTATTGGCTGTAGAACCTGTGAATTGGCATCAGCTTCCCTTATTGATTGCAGCTTTTAGTTTTTCCTGGCTGCTAGGTTTAGTGGTTCCCGGCGCTCCTGGTGGTTTGGGTGTGTTTGAAGCTAGTGCGATCGCTATGTTACAACATCGTTTCCCTGTTGCGGTAGTAATTAGTGCGATCGGTATGTATCGTTTGGTTAGTACCCTAGCGGAAGTTCTTGCCGCTACCCTAGCTTGGATAGATGAACGCCGAACGGTTTATTAATATTTTTGCTGTATGCTACTCAACCATTAGTCAGTCACAAACAAAAACATCCTCTCATGCTTTTCAATGACTCGCGCTACCCAGAGCGACTGTCGTCGTCGCGGTGAGTTAGTACGTTGGGCGGGTTCCCCGACTTGAAGTAACTAACGAACCCTTTAGGGGTTCTCTCGTCAATCCAAACTTCGACAAGCTCAGTTACCAATCTAAAATCTAAAATCCAAAATTGAATGACAAAATCAAGACTGAACATTGAATTTCAATTGAGAAAAAATATGATAGGCATCGGGATTAAACTGTGGATGCACTTCGTCTGTAGAATATGTACCTGGTTTAGCAGGGATCAGATTATATTCAACATTATCTGCGTAAATTGCAAAGGTAATATTGAAAATTTCTAAGAAATTAATAAAGAAACTACATTCCTTTTCTGGATAATTTTCATAGAAACGAATTAGATCGGCAATCCTCATTTCTAAGTGACTGCGAGAATTTTTACTCACTAAAATTATTTTGAGTAATACAATCACCAATGTTAACGGATGACCTTGGGAAAGTAATAAAACAAATAAAGGAGCAGGTTCTTCTCTGTTTTCAGTTGTTAAAAAATCAAGCACTCGATTACAAGTTCTTAAGAATAAATCTCCAGTGATTTGTTTCTGGTTATGTTCATCTTTCCAAGGTAAGAGCTTTACTGATAATTTAGATTGCAAAGTTTCTACAAATTTTGGTCGCTCGATAGAAAATATTAAATATTTTAATAAGCTATGTTTAAATTCCTCAAAAGGAATATTTTGAGTCTGATTGACAAATATATTAGCTATATTTTCATAACTAAATACTCCCTTTTTAATCACTATTGCTTTGATTAAACGTAAAACCTCGTCCCCTAATGAGGAGGGATTTTGATGACGTTTATTAACCTCATGATTCGATTGAGACCGAGCAGTATACATTGCTAAATCAAACTTAAACTTATCTTTAAGCTTTTTGGCAATTTTTCTGGCGGCTTCTTGTTGCTCTTGGGGATTATCAAAATCTAGAGATTGGGCGTAGAATAAAAAAGAACTATATCTATTTACCCAAGAATCATTAGAAGTCAGATCGTGGCGATCAGCAAATAACTTTAATTCTTGATAGTCTTTGCTATTGATAAAGTTTTCTAGCCAGCTTCTGTAGATTTTCAGTTTTCGCGGACAATCATAAGTTTTCTTGGGCTGGTAATTAGAAAAGATGGAAATCAATTCTTGGATATATTGATATTGCCGACTAGTCTCCCAGTTATTAATTAGTATGTAACAGCAACGTTTGAGAGTATGGCGGAACTCATGCTCATCTTTGTGAGAAAAATATCCGTATATTCCCGGTGATGATTCTAAAATTATTGCAGACTTTAAACAATCGATAAATAAACGCTGAAATTCCAATAAAACATCTTCAGGATGCCATTTTTGGAGAATATCCATGAAGAAATTATAGATTCCATCCTGGGCATCATTCAGCTCAAATGGCTCAAGGGAAGAATTAGGTTGACTATTTGGCAGGCTATTAGCAGTCATTATAGTTATAGGAACTAAAGAGCCTTATACTTTAGTAGATTTACATATTTTCTTAGCTTAACCTTGTCAGATAGCAGTATCAAGATGTTTTCACTAGATATCGTATATTTTTACATAAACTTGATATATTCACGTAATCTCAGTTGAATTAGTAGTAATTTCTTGAAATTTTAATTATGTGTGTTTTCAGTAATTACCGAAAATAGAGAATAAATTTATACCTATTTCCTAAAGTCACCCATTATCTCCCTAGCCCTTGAGCGGGCGGCCGCGCCAACGGGAGAAGGAACTCTTAATAGGCAACAGGCAACAGGGAACGGGCAACAGGGAATGGGCAACAGGGAACGGGCAACAGCTGAATTTATTGATCATAATCTGCTTCGGTCTATGGTAGAATTGCCCGAAGACAAGCTTAAAACCTTACGTTAACTCGTTTCTAGGCTCTGCCTGGAAACGTATATAGGGAGGCTCTGCCTCCACAAAATCCATCTATTTGGTAGAACCTGGTAACGATAGTCTGGAAACCAAGATTTAAGAGCATGCCATTCGTCTATGGTGATTATCCGCGAAATTGAATATTTGTCCATAGAGTATTCAAGGGAATGCCATCTCCGCGATATATATTTACGGAAGCCACTTGGATTAAGTCTTTCCGAACACGATACAAAAGGTGAAGAATTACAGATTCACTTAGGCGCGTTTATTGAAGATAAGCTGATTGGATGTATCCTCATTGAACCAGTGGGCGATGGAATATACAAGTTGAGACAAATGCTTGTAATTCCTGAATTTCAAGGATGTGGTATGGGCACAAAACTGCTAAAATTTGCAGAAGATCGCTGTTGGCATCTAGGAGCAGAAAGAATCTTTCTCCATGCTCGGGAATATGCTTCTGGTTTCTACGCCAAGTATGGTTATAAAATTGTTTCCCATCCCTTTGAAGAGCTTGGCATTCCTCATTATGTAATGGAAAAGCGGATATATAGCACTACGTGCTAGGGAACAGGGAACAGGGAACAGGGAACAGGGAATAGGGAACAGTAAGCTATCAAAGGGTTTCCGGATTTAGAAATGTCCTAAGGCAATGCTGATTCTAGCGTTTCTCAGCCTAGTGAGGATCAAGAAAGTTTCTCCTAAGCTGCGGAAGCATTTAACTTATATAGGACTTACGCACAAGCAATGTAATTCGGTCATTACGTTTGCGTAGCATGTCCGGAACGGACGAACGACAGCGACGTAATCGCCTAAAACTCTGGGATTGCTTCCTTACACGGAGCCTGTTGCGAGCGTACGCTGAAAGCGTTCTCGCAGAGTAGCGCGGCAATCCAGTCGCAATGACAAATTGAGTTTGCGTAAGTCCTGTTATATATTCATATGGCATTGGTTAATGGCTACAACTCTTGTCACTTCTTCCTTCTTCCTTCTTCCTTCTTCCTTGCTGTTGTGCATTAAAAATGCACAACAGCTTATCACCAATTATCCCCTAATAAAGATTCAAATTCATGGCGTAAAGATTGCACATCTGCCAGCCTTGCGACTAATAAATTATCCCTCCCCGCATCTTGCAAGCGGGATTTCCAGTAAGCAATACTATCTGAATTATTTAACCAAAACTGAATTACTGTATCCACTACTTGGTCTAACTTCCAATCTAGCTTTAGTGGTACTGCTTCTACTGATTCAATTAAAGCATCTAGAGTACAGTTATGACTGGCAATATATTCAATACCTCGATGTTGATGCTTTTGATTGATTTGCTGTTGATGGTCTAAAAAATGCAGAATGGGAGATACTCCCACAATGTTAAATGTATACTTCATTTCCATTGTCTCCAGGCAATTTCAGCAAGTGACGAGCAGTTATCAGTTATCAGGGGTTCCCCGACATAAGCAAACTTCGGTCTTCCCCATTGATAAATCGAGGAGCAAGACTTACGGTAAAAAATTGTGAATGAAGAATTAAGAATGCAGAATGGAAGAATTTCTAAATTCTAAATTCTACATTCTTAATTCTAATTTGGGGGCTTGATAACAATTACTGTTTGGTCATTTTTTTGGAAAAAAGTCTATCTATGGTGTTCTACCAGTAAATTATTATCAGTATTAAATACAGAAAAACTGCATTAATGATTAGCACTTACAAAGGGAGAGTGCTAATATTTATATGAATATTTAAGTTGATTGTTATTTATATTATAAACACAAAATAATTATATTTTCATTAGCACTAAAAAGGCGAGAGTGCTAATATTTAACAGGATATTACATGGGCGATTTTCAAGGTGAATATGTGTGAGAAAGGAGGCAAATAGTATTTTTATTGATGGGGACTTTAGCACCACCCATAACTGCGATCGCTGGTACAATATTTTTGCAAGAACGGCTCAATATCGTTGCTTGGTGGGGAATTTTATTAACTATTTTGGGTGTGGCCTGGGTAATTTCCGAAAGGTTAGGGGAAACTGGGGATAATTACCCAACTCACTTGACAAAGGGTATTATTTATGTTTTTCTGGCGGCGATCGCTAATACAGCTGGTTCTTTACTTTCCCGTGCTGCCTTAGCAAATACCACTGTTGAACCCATTTGGGCTGCTTTATTGCGATTGTTAGGAGGACAACTGGTACTATTGGCATGGTTGTATTTTCCCCGGCAACGCAGTAATTTTCAGTGGAAAATTCTCTATTCATGGCAAGGGGGAGTAGGGATTTTCTTTGCTGCTTTCATCGGTACTTACCTGGGTATTTGGTTGCAGGTGACAGCAATTAAATTTACAGAAACGGGAATTGCCACCACCTTGTTGCAAACTAGTCCCTTATTTGCCATTCCCTTGGCAATATTAATGGGAGAGAAAGTCAGTTGGCGAGCAATAACTGGGGTATTGGTTACTTTAGGAGGAATTACCCTTCTGTTTTATGGCAAGTAGAGACACAACACAGGTTATAGCTATCAAGTATAAGTAAATATTGATACCTAGCAATATAAATTCCGTAGGAGCAAAAACTAACCTTTCTATTCATGTAAAGCAAAATCAAAAAGTTAAATTATACTAAGCTGTCAACCTGTGTTTTTTGAAAGAGATGCCATCAATTTTTTAACTATTACTACAACAAAGAAAACTTCAACCAGTAATCCATTACAGTCTGAATTAGTTGTTCATAGTTTGCTGAATACCTACGAAGGGGATTTGGTAGATTATGCACAACTAAAAACCTCTGTTGAGTAAAAAAGCATTTATGACTTCCGCTGTCAAAACCTCTCCTAGTCTAGCTTCTCGGCTGATAAATGGCATACTAGCAATCAAGCCACTAGCCAACTTCGCCAAGCACCAAGCCAGACAAATGATAATTAAACGTGCTGAAAAAATTGGTGTACCTTGGACACAGGAAGTAGAGAAGCTGAAAGCGCGGGATTGGGAAAGTGATTTCGCCCAAGTCCAAAATCCCCAGATATCCTACCCCGAATATTATCTCAAACCCTTCCACGCCTACGAAAAATCCAATCTTTGCTGGGAAGCAGCATTAGAAGTTGAAGTTGCAGCTAAAGCCGTTCATGCCAGAATTTGGCAAGAAGCAGGGGTACAGGGTGATGTTCAATTGCGCCAGAGCTATCATGATATTCTCAAGGCACAAATTCCCCATCTACCTCAAGATATTATCGACTTAGGGTGCAGTGTAGGTCTGAGTACCTTCGCTCTACAAGCTGTTTATCCCCAGGCAAAAATCACCGGTGTAGATTTATCACCTTACTTTTTAGCCGTTGCCCGTTACCGTTCCCAACAGCGACAAGCTAAGATTAATTGGGTTCATGCTGCAGCTGAATCCACGGGACTTACAGATGATTCCTTTGATTTAGCATCTATGTTTTTGGTTTGCCATGAACTACCCCAGTCAGCGACTAAAGATATTTTTGCTGAGGTACGAAGGTTACTGCGTCCAGGTGGATATTTAACAATCATGGATATGAACCCTCAAGCACAAGCATACAAGAAAATGCCTCCTTATGTATTGACACTCCTCAAAAGTACTGAACCTTATATGGATGAATACTTTACCTTGGATATGGCAAAAACCTTGATTGAAGCTGGTTTTCATCCTCCTGCCATCATCCCCAATAGCCCCCGCCACCGTACCATAATTGCTCGGGTTAGTGATTGATTTATTTTTACTGCTATGGGCAGTGGTACCACCACTGTTATTACTATTCTTTTACCAGTACCGCGTTTCCACTGCCCCTTACTTATTCAGATTATTTTTGTTTTTTCTGTTTGGGTTTATTTCTGGTTTATTTGCCGATGTTTCTGGGTGGGTGTTTGACAATGTTGCTAGAGCTATTGTAAATGGGCAACAAATCCAGCCATCCCTGACAGGGGAAATTTTCCGACAATTACTACTAGTTGCACCCATAGCAGAAGCCTGTAAATTAGCTGCTGTCATTATTCCGATACAATTTTTGCGAATCCAGTCTCGCTTTTGTACCAGTAGCATTTTTCTATTTACCATTGCCACTGCCTTCGGGTTTACTGCTCAAGAGAACCTGGGGTATTTACTTGATGGCACACCATCAGTTTGGGAAAGATTGATACTGACTCCAGTGCAAGCAATATTATCTGCTCCTTGGGGTTATGCTTTGGGTATCTCAATTTGCTTGAAGATTCGTTCCCATCGATACACTCAAAGTGTTGCCGCTGCTTGGCTAATGGCTGTAGTCTATCACGCCCTAGTAAATTTTTTATCTGGTCCTAGGGGTATTTTCAACTATGTTTTATTTCCCTTGCTTTTGTGGTTGTTTTGGCAAATGGAGCAATTACTGAGAAGAGTACAAGGTAAGCACCCTATAAATATTATTTCTGGTTATACAGCCGAGGAACGTTACTGGCAAATAGCTTTGATGGTTTTAGCCTTTTTTCTCGCTGGGAATGGGATTTTTGGCCTGTTTACCCTGGCAAAAACTCTTAGCCCTTTGGGTATAGGACAAATTTTTTCTGCTAGTTTTTTCTTGCCAACTCTGAGTCAATTACTGATTAATTTGCTCTTAGGGGTTTTGGGATGGGGAATTTTTCGTTACTTAAGAGATTTGCCCAAATATTAGCATCTTCTCAAAGTGTGCTTAGAAACCATTGGTAACAAGTTAAGCATAGATAGCAGTTGTTAAGCAGCCCTCACAAGTTTATCATCTTTACCTACTAATATATACGTATGGCTACCCTGACGGTCAACAAGGGAGTGTGCCACAAGACTTGGAAAACGAAGATAGGATAACTGAATTTTGAACCGGTAGAGGCATTTTCTTCTTTGATGAGAATTGGAGGGAATGATGAGCAAGCTGCGAACAACTTACGATGGGACTCAGCATTGCACGACGTTGCAAGCAAAGTATGGAAAAACTGTAGCTTCCAACTGTCCTGCCACTGGGGGCAAGCGTGAAGAATTGTCACCTACAGAGCTGGTAGGCGCAGGATTAGTAAGCTGTATGCTTTTCTCGATGGGAACAGTGGCTCAACGAGACAACTTGGATATTTCTGATACCCAAGTGGACACAGAAATCTCGATGACGGATAAGCCAGACAAGCATATCGGGGCAATCGATTTAACGTTTACCATGCCCAGAAAATTTTCTGAGGCAGATCGGGTCAAGTTGGAAAGAGCATCGGGAATGTGCCCAATCAAACACAGCTTTGGCCCTGATACTCAGATATCTGTTCACTTCAACTATCCAGAATGATCGGATAGAGAAGTTCTCAACTAGGGACTGTTTTCAAACTATCGTGTAGGTTGGGTAGAACGAAGTGAAACCCAACAAATCGAACGAAGAATGTTGGGTTTCGTTCCTCAAACGCCACTTCCTACAACGGAGGGAACCTCCGCAACGGAGTGGCTCCCCAACCTACAATTGATACTCCCCAACCTACAATTTATGCCAATTTTGGGTTTGAAAACAGACCCTAAGGGTTCAACTGTCATTAATTAAGTATATGCAAGACGGGGTTAGGTGGGCAATGCCCACCTAACTACGAATTTAATGATACCATTTACAACCGTGCTAATACTGGTTCGACACTGGTATTATTTGCAGAACTTGCTTCTGACTGAGTACAGTAGATTTCACAGGAATTATTGGGACTTTCAATTAACTTGACTTTGTAAAGCTGAGAACCCAACTCTTGAATAGGCGATCGCAATAAGTTACTAATATGTAAAGCTATATTCTCGGCAGTAGGTACAACTTCAGCAAAGAAGGGAATATCTTTATTCAAGAAAGTATGGTCAAATGGCTCAACTACATAATCTTCTATAACTTGATTGAGCGCCCCTAAATCCACAATCATCCCTGTACGGGGATCGATTTCCCCTTTGACGGTAACTTCTAAGTGATAATTATGTCCGTGTCCGTGGGGACGAGCGCATTTACCGTAAATTTCAAAGTTCTTTTCGTCACTCAGTTGGTTAGAAGCCAGTCGGTGAGCTGCACTAAAGTGAGTACTAACAGTTAAATAAGATTCCATGCCGTTTCCCATATAATCTGTCCAAAGTTCAGGATGTTCAAATAACTGTACGCGGACTAGGGGTAAGTGAGGTGCTAAACGCTGCCAAATTACCCTGGCTATATTTTCTGTGGTTGGTAGGGTTTGTTGAAATTCTGACCACACATCATTCAAGTAAGAAAAGTCCAATTGGCTGGTAACTTCTTGCCTAATTACGTGCTTTACGTCAGATAAATTCAATACCATGCCATATTCGTCTAATTCCCCTGCCATAGAAATAAATAATACATAGTTATGACCGTGACCGGGAAATTTAGAGCAAGCACCGAATTTTTCAATATTCTCTGCTTCACTGAGTTCTGGCAACCAATACCGATGGCTTGCCGAAAACTGAGCGCGGCGATTTACTATACATTGCATGGGTAAACTGGAAACAGAACTTAAAATTTCTTAATGTTTTGCTGTTACCAGCATAAACTAATTTTGACCGAACAAGGCAAAAGTAAAAAGTAAAAAGGCAAAAGTAAAGAAAAAGAAAAATGGTCACCAAGCCCCTAAATTTATTTATGGAACGAAGTAAAAACATTTGTTTCGATACAGGTAGTGCAAGAAACAATACG
>JASJDS010000016.1 GCA_030065055.1 Calothrix sp. MO_192.B10 | reverse complement strand
ATATCCTACTTGACCTATAGGATACGAGAGGATAAATCCTCTCTGCTCGTTTTCATCCTCCGGCTAAAGCCTGGAGGCTCTCAACGTTTTTCTTGGTAGTTTACCCAAATCGGCGGAATGCACCAACTTCAGCGTTAGCGAAGCCATGCCGAAGGCTATAGCAAGTTGGGGTACTTCACGAACAAATAATTGACATAACATAGAAAAATGCGATATCCTAGATTGCTGTTGAAAATAAGTTAGCAAGTAATCTAGGCTAAAACTATATCAAAAAGCATAGGTAGCTGATATTGACTAGCAATTGCCTGGATTAGAATCTTTAGTTGTTTATTAAATGAGGTGAATATGGCCAAGCGCCGCAATCCGAAAAAAGAAAAGGCGCTACGAAACCAGGCGTATGCCCGTAAGTTTCGTAAACGGACTACTACAGGACGTTTCCAGAGACGGTTCCAGCAGAGAGCACCCAAGCCTGAAGAAGAAGAAAGTACAACAGCTGCTGCTGATACTGATTAATTTCCTATTTTCTACTCTACATCCCTGGTCTAAAAGGCGAATGTATGTAGTACCCAAGGTTGTTCTAGCAACCTATTATTAATATTACTTATTTGAGGGCGTACATTTGTACGCCCTTAATTATTTTCTATTTATGCTGGAGAAGAGACTTGCTTGCGGGCATGGAGAATAGCTTGTTTAACCTGGGAAAAACCCGTACCTCCATAGCTATTCCGGGCAGACACTACTTGACGAGGAGATATGGCTTCATAAATATCCTCGGCAAATGCTGGATGTAGTTGTTGCCATTCTTCTAGGGTCAAATCTTTGAGTAATTTACCCGCAGCAATGCTAGTTTTCACAACTTTACCGACTAGGTTATAAGCTTCGCGAAAAGGTACTCCCCTGGCGGCTAAGTAATCTGCCACATCAGTGGCATTAGAAAAGTCTTCAGCAACGGCTGCGGCTAGGCGTTGGGGACGAAATTCCATGCCTTCTTGCAGCAGAATTGTCATGGCCTCCAAGCAGGCTTTAACTGTATTTACGCTATCAAAAAGACCTTCTTTATCTTCTTGCAGGTCTTTATTATATGCCAAAGGTAAACCCTTCATAATTACCAACATTGCCTGGAGATGGCCAAACACTCGCCCAGTTTTCCCCCTTACCAATTCGGGAACATCGGGATTTTTCTTTTGGGGCATAATGCTCGAACCTGTAGCACAGCTGTCTTTGAGGGTAATAAAGCTAAATTCTTCTGATGCCCAAAGAATAATTTCCTCAGATAAACGGCTGAGGTGAACCATAATCAGACTAGCTGCAGATAAAAATTCTATGGCAAAGTCGCGATCGCTCACTCCATCCAGGCTATTGTTGTAAATATCGTCAAATTCTAATAACTTAGCAGAGTAATGGCGATCGATAGGAAAGGTTGTTCCAGCTAAAGCACCACATCCTAGGGGGGATATATTTACCCGGCGATATACATCTCCTAGGCGCTCCCAGTCCCGTTGTGCCATTTGGAAATATGCTAAGAGGTGATGAGCCAAACTCAAAGGTTGGGCACGTTGGAGGTGGGTATAACCAGGGATTAAGGTTGACAAATTATTCTCAGCTATATCTAGCAGAACTGTTTGGAAATCCCTTAATTGTTGGCGAATTTGCTGAATTTGCTCCCTTAGATACAATCTAGTATCCGTACCTACTTGGTCATTACGGGAGCGGGCTGTGTGTATTTTTTTGCCAATATCCCCCACAATTTCCACTAGACGATGTTCAACGGCAAAATGTACATCTTCCGCCTCAATACCTGGATTGAACTTTCCTTGGCGATATTCCTGACGAATTTGTTCTAAACCTGCTACCAATTGCTCCGCTTCTGTGTTGGGAATAATACCCGTGTGAGCCAACATTTTGGCATGGGCAATGGAGCCTGTGAGGTCGTATTCAATTAATTCTATGTCAAAACTAATACTAGCATTGAAGCGAGCGATCGCTGGATGTAGGGCAGATTCAAACCTCTGACTCCAAGTTTTCTGTTCAGTCATAAATGAAATAGTAGAAGGGAAAAGTAAGAGTTGGGAGGTGTGGGGAGTGTGGGGAATGTGGGGAGTGTGGGGAGTGTGGGGAGTGTGGGGAGTGTGGGGAAGATAATTTATTCTTTCATTCCTTCCCTCCATCACTCCATCACTCCATCACTCCATCACTCCTCACTCTAGCCGTAACTGGTTAGACTCTTAAACATATAGCCAATGACCAATCCAATCAACAATGCCCAAACTTGACCTGATTCCACAAAGCCATTGAAGGATTTTTGCATTTGTCCAAGTACATTGGGGTCTTTGACTGTCTGTGCTATTAGTTTCCCATGTATAGGTGAATATCCAACCATATTAGAGATGGAATCTTGATATAGATGCATATTTTTAAATCAAGGTTTTACGTAGTTTATCGGTTAACAATCTGGATTTCTAGAAAAAAATCATACTTGAGATTTTTCCTAGTTACCAAAACAACTTTAACCTGATAATTCTAATTTGCCAGTAGTTACAGCCTACTTACCCCGAAAAATTAGGAGATTCCATCTCTAGGTAATTTGGATACTGTGCGTAAAATTTGCCCTGCCAACACCGCCGCACCAAAGCCATTATCAATATTCACTACTCCAATGCCAGCAGCACAAGAATTGAGCATTGTCAAGAGGGGTGCTAACCCATTAAAACTTGCTCCATAACCAATACTGGTAGGTACGGCAATTACAGGACAATCAGCCAAACCAGCGACGACACTGGGTAATGCTCCTTCCATGCCTGCCACCACAATTAAAACCGATGCGGATGTGATTAAGTGGCGATTATCTAGCAAGCGGTGAATGCCAGCAACACCCACATCCCAGAGACGCTGGACTTGGAAGCCAGAGAGTTCGGCGGTGACGGCGGCTTCTTCAGCCACGGGTAAATCGGCTGTACCTGCCGAGAGAATGCCAATGGTGCCGGGATAACGTGGTTCTATAGTTGGGGGAGCTATAGCACAAATTCTTGCTGATTCATAATATCGTAAATCCCTGACTTGCGATCGCACGGCCACATAAACATCGGGTTCAATGCGCGTCGCCATCACAACTGAATTGCGTTGGCGCATGACATTCATAATTTGGGCAATTTGTGGGGGAGTTTTCCCTGGACCCCAAATTACCTCTGGGAAACCGGTGCGTAAGGCGCGGTGGTTGTCAATTTTGGCAAATTCCCCTATGGGTTCGTAAGCCAGATGCTTCAGCTGCTCTAAACCCCTGTCTGGGGTAATTTTACCACTAGCAATGGATTCTAAGAGCGATCGCAATGTTTTTTCATCAGTCATCCGATTTTGGATTTTAGATTTTGGATTTTAGATTGAATCTATAAAAATATCCAGGGAGCAGAAATCAGAAAGAACCTTCAACTGTCAACCGTCAACTGTCAACTATCAACCGTCAAGCGAATTAATTCTCGGTAATTTTGATTTCATGAATATTCCAGAAAGCGCCACCAAGGGGAGTATATTGAATCCCTTCAAAGCGATTTCTTAGCGCCGCCATAGAGTAGGGGTTTACTAGGTAAATAAAGGGTAAATATTCCTGGGTAATCCGTTGGGTTTCGGCATAAATTTCTTTGCGCTTGGCTTCATCAAACTCCTGGGCACCTTTAATGTAAAGCTGCTCGATTTCTTTTTCCCAATCAGATATTTCCCGTCCCTGAATCGGTTTTTGTCCGGCTTGTGGCTTTTGGTTAAACATATGTAATCCGCCATCCGCAGTCCAGAGATTGGCACTCTCATTTGGTTCCACACCAGCACCAAAGCCAATGATACCAGCATCCCAATCCAAAGTATTAGAAAGTTTATCTGTGTAAGCACTCCAAGCTAAAGGAGTGAAATCAACTTGAATCCCAATTTGACTCAAATCCTGTTTAATTTGTGCCCCCACTGCTTCCCGAATCTTGTTGCCGGCATTGGTGAGTAAAGTAAAGCGAACCCGATTTCCATCCTGATCTAATAATTCCCCTTGTTCATTGTACTTAAATCCGGCTTTGGTTAATAATTGCTTGGCTTTTGCGCGATTATATTTATATACCTTCAGTCCTTCCTCTGGAGAATAGTAATAAGGACTTTGATCGGCAATTGGGGAGTTTTGTAATACACCCAAACCACGATAAGTATTATTAATCATTTTTTGGCGATCAATACCATAAGCCACAGCTTGTCTAAAAGCAACATTATTAAACCAGCGCGACTTAATGGGATCGACTAAAGGCTTCCCATCCCTTTTGCCTTTATTCAAATTAAAGAACATAAATAACCGTGTAGGAGTAGGACCGCCATTGTAAATTGTAAAATTACCCCGCTTTTCTTCCCGTTTCAGCAAAGAAAAGTATTCTGGAGTTACACCTACAGCATCCAAACTGCCAGAACGAAATTGCAACAAGGATGTATCAGTAGATTCCACAATCTGCCAGATAATTCTTTCAATATAAGGCTGGGATTCTCCTTGCTCTCCTTTGCGCCAATAATATGGATTGCGACGGAAAACTACCCGTTGGCTAGTATCGTAACGTTCTAACTTGTAGGGACCATTAACAATTAGCTCATCGGGGGGAGTATCCACACTCCATTTGGTGAGAAATTGGGGCTTATCCTCAGAGTCTGTCTTGGTTACAGATTCCCGTAAGGCGTGAGCAGGTAAAATTGCTAACCCTGTAGTGCGTAATAGGGGTGCAAAGGGTTCTTGGGTAACAAATTCTACTTGGCGATCGCCTACTTTTCTCACCTTAGGTAGTTGACGACTTTGACCAATGCGTAATACATCCCTAGCATCTGCGGGAATTTTTTCATTAAAATAAATGTCGTTGTAAGTAAATACCACATCATCTACAGTTAGTGGTTTACCATCAGACCATTTCAAACCTGGACGCATGGTAAAGACAATTCTTAACTTGTCATCAGAAACTTTCCAGGATTCAGCCAAAGCAGGCTCTATTTTGCCAGTAATGGGGTTTTCGGTAATTAAGCCTTCAAAAGTTAAGCCAAAAATATTGGGTGATTCCTGACTCAAAGCATAGTTAAAGGTTTTGGGGTCGCTAAGAATACTTTGTACCAGTTGGGGAACTTTAGCAGCCTTGGATTGAAAATTACTTGGGTTACAAGCCACAACCGTGAGTAATGTTGTGCAAGTCAGGATAATAGGTAGCCAAAAACGCTGTATGGAAGGCAAAATCCGAGGAAATTTCATCATATAAGTCTTGCTAGATGCTATCCAAAATAATTAGTTGTTAGTTGTTGGTTGTTAGTTGTTGGTTGTTGGTTGTTAGTTGTTGGTTGTTGGTTGTTAGTTGTTGGTTGTTGGTTGTTAGTTGTTGGTTGTTGGTTGTTAGTTGTTGGTTGTTGGTTGTTAGTTGTTGGTTGTTAGTTGTTAGTTGTTAGTTGATAGTTGTTGGTTGTTAGTTGATAGTTTTCTATCACTCCCTCACTCCTTCACTCCCTCACTCCTTCCCTCCTTCACTCCATCATTGTGAGAGTAAAACAACAGCATAGGCACAAATTCCCTCTTCCCGTCCTACGGGACCTAACTTTTCATTAGTTGTGGCTTTAACTCCCACTTGATTGGGTTCTAATTGTAAAACACCCGCCAAATTATCCCGCATTTTGTGAATGTGGGGCTTTAGCTTCGGTTTTTCGGCAACAACAACCGAATCAATGTTACTAATTTGCCACCCCCGTTCTTTAATCAACCTGTCTACTTGAGACAATAAGATTAAACTATCTGCCCCAGACCATTGAGGATCGCTAGGTGGGAAATAATGTCCAATATCTCCCAAAGATAGCGCCCCTAACATGGCATCCATAATGGCATGGGTAAGCACATCAGCATCACTATGACCTAATAAGCCCAATTGATGGGGAATATTTACCCCGCCTAAAATCAAAGGGCGATCGCTGACTAGTTTATGGATATCATAGCCGTTACCAATGCGGAGCTTCATTTGTGAATTATTTTGTTAGGTATCATCAGTAGTTATTTGTGGTTCCTCATCAGTAATTTGTCAAGATTTATCGAAGTCAGAAGTTTGAAGTCACCAGGTTTGAGCGTCCTGTTGTTCAAACTTCTGATGACTATTGACTATAGGGGTCAAAAACCCCATCCCCTATGGGTTGTCCGTTTTGAGTTGGGTTCCTTTGTCCCCATCTCAAAACCCCGCTCAAACCTTCTTCCTTCCTCCTTCTTCCTTCCTCCTTCTTCAATCTGGATGGGGTGAATTTTCTGGATTTTTATGGTTACCATTTTCTTGGTGTTGATGCTTTCCCTCCTCCCAAGCCTGAAGCATATCGGGACGACGAATACGAGTTCTTTCAATTTGTTGTTCGTATCGCCATTGGGCAATTTTGGCATGATTTCCAGATAGTAATACATTTGGAACCTGCCAACCGCGAAAATTAGCTGGGCGGGTATATTGGGGAAAGTCTAAAAGTCCATCTTCAAAACTTTCCGCTTTGAGAGATTCGACTTTACCTACCGTTCCAGGTAGAAGGCGTACCACACCATTGACTAAAGCCATAGCGGGAATTTCTCCCCCAGTGAGAATAAAATCACCCAAGGATACCTCACGGGTGACTAAATTTAGCACTCGTTCATCCACCCCTTCATAATGACCACAAATTACAACTAATTGGTCATAATTACTGGCTAAATCCCGCAATAGAGGTTGATTCATGGTTTGTCCTTGGGGACTCATCAAAATTATCTCTCTACGCGGTAAAATAGGCAGCGACTCTACAGCAGCGAAAATGGGTTCTGGCTTCATCAGCATACCCACACCACCGCCATAGGGTTCATCATCTACCTTGCGATGCTTATCATTGGTAAAATCCCTAGGGTTAACCAAATTGACTTGGGCAATCTGTTTTGACAAGGCCCTACCAAGTAGCCCAGAATTGAAAACAGAGGTAAAACTATCAGGAAACAGCGTAACTATATCAAAGCGCACAGTAATTCGTATTGGAGGACACTAATCTTAAATGTGAATGCCTAATAAAACTGCAAGCCGATGTCGGGTGAAACAAAGATCGACTAAATTAATAACGTATGTAAGTATTAGAAACATTGTGATTCCCTAGGGAGCCAAAAATTTTTCTAATTACTTAATTTATGTTTAAATATTGTCACATCTACATCTAAATTAATTATCTAAACTAGGTTAACAACTTCCAGGATGCATCGAGCCAGCCTCAAGAAAACCCCCGTCAATCCCTGCTTCCTCCAAGCAGAATTTGGCCAGTTTGGGACAAAAAGACAGGTGAGCAACAAGGCGGCTGGTGTTGAGGAATGGGAACGAACAGATGAAATCAGCGGCGTCTCCCCCGTCAACCCAGAAGTTGGAGTGGTGGCTTTCCAGAAGTCTTTATGTGAGAATACTTTGTATTCTCATGGGTTAAAGCCCTTACCGAAAGGTGGAATAGCGGCTGACCATAAGGATAGGGCAGCTTCTGGTGCTCATAACTTCAGGAGTCGATCCAAACTGCGGACAGTGTCTTCTATCCAGGGACACTATACAAACAATCGGGCTACTAACCTTGTTTCATTCACCTGAAGTTGTTGACAGGAGAAACACCAATGCCGCAATTAAAAGCTAAATCGCTGGAAATGAGGACACCCCAAGCAACAAAAACCGCCGTTCTAGTTATCGGAGGCGCAGAAGACAAAGTTCACGGACGCGAGATCCTGAGAACTTTTTTTGCTCGTGCTGGTGCTAGCGATGCCTATATTACCATTATTCCATCTGCCTCCCGCGAACCATCCATAATTGGCGATCGCTATATTCGTATATTTGAAGACATGGGGGCAAAGAAGGTTGAATTACTAGATATTAGGGAACGCGAACAGTGCGAATACCGAGAGTATAAAGAATCCCTGGAATCCTGTACCGGGGTATTTATGACTGGAGGAGACCAATTACGTCTTTGTGGTGTTTTAGCCGACACCCCAGCTATGGAAATTATCCGTAAGCGTGTTAGAACTGGACAGCTAACCTTAGCTGGTACTAGTGCAGGAGCTGCGGTTATGGGTCATCATATGATTGCAGGAGGTGGTAGTGGGGAATCTCCCAATCGCTCTCTTGTGGATATGGCAACCGGCTTAGGTCTAATCCCAGAGGTGGTTGTGGATCAACACTTTCACAACCGCAATCGCATGGGCAGACTGATTAGTGCTATATCCTCCCACCCCGATCGACTGGGTATTGGTATCGATGAAGATACCTGTGCTTTATTTGAACGAGATGGTTGGTTACAAGTCATAGGTAAAGGCTCCGTGACAATTGTCGATCCCACAGAAGTGACTCACACCAATGAGCCCCATGTGGGAGCTAGCGATCCTTTAACTATTCACAATCTACGATTGCACGTCCTTGGTCATGGTGATTGTTTTCACCTTTACCAACGTACCGTTTTACCCGCAGTATACCGCCTGTCCAGCTGACGGAATTGGGTATCTGAGGTTACACTGAGTTGACTGCGAATTTCGACGTTACACTAGATAAATTAAGGATAAAGCGACGTAAACAGTCAAAAACTGTTTGCAGCTAACAGTGAAGCAGTTAATCCCAGTAAGAAACTAGAATTTTGGTTCCGAATCTCCATCTACCTATTCCCATGAGAATCCTCAAGATCCAGACCTTACGCGGCCCCAATTATTGGAGCATTCGACGCCACAAGTTGATCGTCATGCGCCTCGACTTAGAGCACCTTGCGGACATACCATCGAACGAAATCCCTGGCTTCTACGACGGATTAGTGGAAGCACTACCAAGTTTAGAGGGACATTTTTGTTCACCCGGTTGCCGTGGTGGGTTCTTAATGCGGGTGCGTGAAGGCACCATGATGGGTCACATAGTAGAACACGTAGCCCTAGAACTCCAGTCACTGGCTGGCATGGATGCTGGCTTTGGTCGCACCCGTGAAACTTCAACACCAGGGGTGTATCAGGTAGTTTTCGAGTATTTAAATGAAGAAGCAGGACGTTATGCAGGTAGAGCTGCCGTGCGTCTGTGTCAAAGTATTGTAGATCGTGGTCGTTACCCCAAGGCAGAATTGGAGCAAGACATCCAGGATTTACGAGATTTTTGGCGAGAAGCTAGCCTTGGTCCTTCCACCGAAGCAATTGTCCAAGAAGCAGAGAAAAGAGGTATCCCTTGGACACCTCTGGGAGCTCGCTTTTTGATTCAGTTGGGATATGGGGCGCATCAAAAGCGGATACAAGCCACCATGTCAGAAAACACCGGCATTTTGGGAGTCGAACTGGCTTGTGATAAGGAAGCAACCAAACGAATTTTGGCCGACTCTGGAGTGCCCGTACCAAAGGGTACGGTAATTAACTTTTTTGATGAATTGGAGGATGCCATTGAATATGTTGGTGGCTATCCCATTGTGATTAAACCTTTGGATGGTAATCATGGCAGAGGTATCACCACTGATATTAGAAGTTGGCAAGAAGCAGAAGCCGCATACGATGGTGCCAGACAAATTTCCCGTTCTTTGATTGTGGAACGATATTATGTGGGACGGGATCACCGGGTACTGGTTATAGACGGCAAAGTTGTGGCGGTAGCCGAACGAGTTCCTGCCCATGTTGTGGGTGATGGCAGATCGACAATCGTTGAATTGGTAGAAGAAACCAATAAAGACCCCAAACGTGGTGACGGCCATGATAACCTACTCACCAAAATCGAACTGGATCGTACTAGCTACCAGCTAATGGAACGGCAAGGCTACACGGAAAACAGTGTTTTACCTGAAGGTAAAGTGTGCTATTTACGACCCACTGCTAACTTAAGTACAGGGGGAGTAGCAATCGATCGCACAGACGAGATCCATCCAGAAAATGTGTGGTTAGCACAACGGGTAGTAAAAATAATTGGTTTGGATATTGCCGGGATTGATATTGTCACCACTGATATTAGTCGTCCTTTGCGGGAAGTAGATGGGGTGATTGTGGAAGTAAATGCCGCTCCTGGGTTCCGGATGCACGTAGCTCCCAGTAAAGGTATTCCCCGCAATGTTGCCGGTGCAGTAATGGATATGCTGTTCCCCGCCGATAAATCGAGCCGGGTACCAATCTTAAGCGTGACAGGTACCAATGGTAAAACTACTACTACACGTTTATTAGCACATATTTTTAGACAGACAAATAAAGTTGTAGGTTATACAACCACAGACGGAACTTATATCGGTGATTACTTAGTAGAAGCAGGGGATAATACTGGACCCCAGAGTGCCCAGCTAATTTTGCAAGACCCAACAGTAGAGGTAGCAGTACTGGAAACCGCAAGAGGTGGTATTCTTCGTTCTGGTCTGGCATTTCAATCTGCCAATGTGGGTGTGGTATTAAATGTGGCTGCTGACCACTTAGGCTTGGGTGATATTGATACCATCGATCAGTTGGCTCACCTCAAGAGTATTGTGGCGGAAGCGGTGTTCCCCAATGGTTATACGGTGCTTAATGCGGATGACCATCGGGTAGCGGTGATGGCTGAGAAGACCAAAGCCAATATTGCCTACTTCACCATGAACCCCGATTCGGAGTTGGTGAGGAACCATATCCAAAGGGGAGGAGTGGCAGCAGTATATGAAAATGGCTTTTTGTCAATCCTCAAAGGGGATTGGACCCACAGAATTGAAAGGGCAGATAATATTCCCTTAACCATGGGTGGAAAAGCGCCATTTATGATTGCTAATGCCTTGGCAGCTTCCTTGGCAGCATTTGTGCAAAATGTCACCATTGAGCAAATTCGTTCCGGATTAAATACCTTCCGTGCTTCCGTGAGTCAAACCCCAGGAAGAATGAATTTGTTTAACTTGGGTAACTACCATGCTTTAGTAGACTATGCCCACAACCCAGCCAGTTATGAAGCCTTGGGTGCTTTTGTTCGCAATTGGACAACAGGCGATCGCATTGGTGTGATTGGTGGACCAGGCGATCGTCGGGATGAAGATTTTGTCACCCTAGGTAAATTATCAGCGCAAATCTTCGATCGCATTATTATCAAAGAAGATGATGACAATCGGGGTAGGGTTAGGGGTTCAGCAGGGGATTTGATTGCTGAAGGGATTCGGCAAGTCAACCCAGATTGTAACTATGAAGTAGTTCTGGATGAAACCCAAGCCATCAATAAAGCTTTGGATGAAGCTCCCGACAATAGTTTGGTGGTAATATTGCCAGAAAGCGTCACCCGTGCGATTAACTTAATCAAGGCACGGGGTGTAGTCAAAGAAGAAATTCCCCAACAAAATGCCTCTACAAATACCGTAGACTCTCCAGTTGGTATTCCTTCTTCTGTGGCTCATACTGTATAGTCATTGGCGAGCGATCGCCACTGATACTGTTTCACAAAAATCTTTCTAGATCCCTCGTTACAAGGTTTTACCAAGTAGATGCATTTTAGGGAGGCTCTGCCCCCAGACTTAATGGGAGGCAGAGCCTCCTAGGATGTGTTTCCAGGCTGAGCCTGGAAACGAGTTATTAAAGCCCCCGCATTCTATACGTGGGGAATGCGTTACATATCTAGATGGTGTAGAGACGTGGTATATCGCGTCTCTACATCATTTATAATGCGCCAGTAGTATTGATAACTATTGTTGTTCTGATTCCGAATTGGTGTCGTCATTGGGATTATTAATTTCCTCCTTAAAACCTCGTAAGGTTTTACCCAATGTACTACCCAGTTCGGGAATTTTTTTTGGTCCAAAAATCACTATGGCGACTATGGCAATCACACCCACTTCTAGCCATCCCAGTCCAAACATAAAAATCTCCCAGCGAAATTCCTTTTTTTAACAATAACAGCAGAAGTCCCACATCTGACCTGAAAGTCAGTGTGGGAGGGATGAATGCGAGTGAGGCGACGACAATCTTTTCTACAAAAACTTTGTTAATCCAATTGTATAGCACTGTTTCCTGTTAAGAGTTCCCTGCCCTCGCCAAAAGACTTTTTCAGCCAGCCCTATATATAGCACTACGCCTCCGCGGTTAGGACATTTTTAAATCCTGAAATCCTTTGACAGTCTGCTGTTCCCCGTTCCCTGTTCCCTGTTCCCTAGCGCGTAGCGCTATATATTAAGATTTGATACCAAAACTAGAATAAATCTCATCCATCCCAGGAATTACCCATATAGCTGATGTATCCAGTGATATTAGTCAGAACGATGTGGGCAAAATAATGATCACACCGACATTGTTAAATAATCGCTATAAAGTAGTACGGGTTCTGGGCAGTGGTGGATTTGGTGAAACTTTTTTAGCAGAAGATACCCAAATGCCATCTGGTCGCTTTTGTGTGATCAAACAACTCAAACCAGTTGCTAATAATCCTCAAGTATATCAACTAGTACAGGAAAGATTCCAACGGGAAGCGGCAATTTTAGAAGAATTAGGGGATAGCACAGACCAAATTCCTCGTTTATATGCTTATTTTCTGGAAAATGGTCTATTCTATCTAGTTCAAGAATATATTGAAGGTCAAACCTTAACTCAAAAGGTACAACAGCAGGGAGTATTGAGTGAGGGAGAAGTCAGGGAAATTATCATTAATATTTTGCCGATTCTGAATTTTGTCCATAGCCAGCATATGGTTCATCGGGATATCAAACCAGATAATATCATTCTGCGTTTAAGTGATGGTAAACCCGTATTAATTGATTTTGGTGCCGTCAAGGAAACTATGGGTACATTGATGACTCCTTCTGGTAACTCCACCCAGTCCATTGTTATCGGTACTCCCGGATTTATGCCTATGGAACAATCCGTTGGTAGACCAGTATTTTCCAGCGATATATATAGTTTAGGGCTAACGGCGATTTATTTACTTACAGGCAAAATGCCCCAAGAGTTAGCCACAGATCCCGCTACAGGAGAATTGAGATGGCGACATTATGCGGTGAATGTGAGTGCTAATTTAGCCGCCGTATTGGATAAAGCAGTACAACAATCACCCTGCGATCGCTACCATAACACGGGGGAAATGCTAAACGCATTGCAAAGTCCAGTCACTCCTACCTCCACCCCTCCCTCCGCAGGTTATCAGCAACCCCCCACAGTCCCATCTCCACCTCCTCCATCTCCACCTCCTCCATCTCCACCACCAACACCTTCTTCCCATAATGGATTGGGAAGTTGGCAACAAGCCGTGATTATTGGTAGTGTGATTGGCGTATTTTTGGTCGGTGGTTTGTGGATGATGGATATGATGCAAAATTCTCGTCAGTTGGTTGATTCCAACCCTAGCCCTTCTCCCACACCGACTGCTTCCCCTTCCCCTCCTGCATCGGATTTACAACCAATTCCAACCCCCACAAAGACTGTATTTGTCCCCATTCGCCCCCAACCATCTCCCACGCCATCGCCTAGAGTAACATTTTCCCAACCACAGAGCAGTTCATCTGTAATTTCACGCAGTGGTGCCACAAGGGTTGTCAGACAATGGCTTGTAGCCAAAAAAGAAATGTTTTCTCCTCCCTACAGAACAACTCTAGGGGAACAACTACTAACAGGTAAAGCCTATAGGGATAACATTAGCAAAACCCCCGATCCTGAAGGTTGTATTGCCAGTGGGGTTCCGGAAGATGATTGTTTAAGTTCAGTAGATTGGCTACGCAAATATAATGCCTACTATACCTATGGCGTGCAAAGCCTAGATCGGGTAATCAGATTTATCCCCCGCAACAATCGAGCAGAAATAGAAGTGGTTGTTACTGAAGAATTGACACTTTATAGAAATGGTCAACGGCGAAAAACTTCTTTGAATACTAACAGTTATCGTTATTCCTTGCGATACATCAATGGTCAAATCAAGATATCTGATTACAAAAAAATCTAGACTTGTACGGATGTAAAGAATATGGCTATAAAATATCCTCAAAAATATTCCACATCAAATGGTCGAATTATCCGTAAAACTCGAAAATCACAATTATCTCATTGGCAGTTTTATAGTCTAATTATTTTAGTCATTTTATCCATATTATCTTTGTTTAGCATCAGTAGTTTTTTCTTGAAAAAAGCTATCTATGAAAAAACACAAGTTGAAAATTCTTCTCAGGTTGCAGATTCCCAGCCAGTGGATAATTCTGTAAATAACTCAGAAAAATTACCAGAAAATAATAATCCTAAAACTATTAATCAAACGGCTGATGTCACAGGGAATCCTGAAATAAAAGTTGTACAAGTACCCCCCCCTGTTACAGTCACTGCAAATAATTTAGCCCAGGTCTATAATGTTACTAATCCTCCTCAATTAAATAAGAGTAAACAATTAGATGTAATTATTAACAAATTAATCACATATGCTAAAAAGCATAAATTACCAACAGAAAAATTATCCATTACCTTAATTGACTTACAAAATCATACAATTTCTGGACATAGACAAGGTCAACCAAGATATCCAGCGAGTGTGGTAAAAATGTTTTGGATGGTTGCCCTGAATGCCCAAATTAAAGCAGGAATAATTCCGTTTAATGGGGAAGTTAACGCCGACCTGAATAAAATGATGTTAAAGTCAGATAATAATGCAGGGAGTCGTATCTTAGATAGAATTACAGGTACAAAATCTTCTAGTAAAAAACTCAGTAATACAGAATTACAAGCATGGAAAAAACGCAGAGAGAAAATTAATACCTTTTTTGAACAAGCAAACTATAAAAATATTAATATTAGTCAAAAGACATTTCCCATCACTGATTTAGATATTACATCCCCCGTCGGACCTGACTTACAAATACGTGGCGATCGCAAGAACCCCCAGCGTAATAAAATAACTACATACCAAACAGCCAGACTGATGTATGAAATTGTTTCTAGTCAAGCTGTTGCGCCGGAATATGGTGAGTCAATGTTGGGTTTACTTACAAGAGATATACGACCGGAAGTGTGGCAAAAAATACCCCCTAATCCCATAGATTTTAATCCGATAGAGAGCTTTTTCGGTCAGTCCCTCTCCCCTGATAAAGTAGGATTTTTCGCCTCAAAAGCTGGTTGGACTAGTTTTTCTCGGCAAGAAGTAGCTTTTGTTGTCACCAAAGATCGTAAAACTCGTTATATACTTAGCATCTTTGGGGATCATCCAGCTTACGCCAAAAGTAAGAAGATTTTTCCTGATATGTCTCGTCTTGTTTTCAATCAGATGACAACTCTACACCAAAATTAGCGATCGCTCTTTGGATTATGGTTATATTTACTACCTTTTTGTCATCTTGTACTAGTGTGAGACATTGGCTCAAATACTATCCCTCGTAAATCTGGTAGTTGAACAAAGGCTGATTCTATCAAAGGAGTGAACGCTGAGTTAGATTGAAGATTGAATCCCAAATTCGTTCGTTTACTTTCTAAGGTATAAAAATACTGCCATGACTAGTACTATTGCCTTGCAACCAGTAGAAATTATCCACCTATCGGGTATCAGCTGGCAAACCTATGAAACCTTACTTCAAGAACTCAATCATAGTCGCCGTCTGCGACTGACATATAACCAGGGAAATCTGGAAATTATGGCTCCATCACCAGAGCATGAAATTTACAAAAAAGCTATGGGTAGATTTGTGGAAACTATAGCTGAAGAACTAGAAATCAGAATTTATCCCCTGGGTTCCACTACTTTCAAACTTCCAAAACTTAGTGGAGTTGAACCAGATGAATGTTTTTACATTACCAATCTGAATGCAGTTAAGGGTAAAAACAGAATCAGCCTACAACAAGACCCTCCACCAGATTTAGTGGTGGAAATTGATATTACCAGCAGTTGTGAAAATCGCCTACCAATCTACGCGGATATGGGTGTACCGGAAATCTGGCGTTATGATGGTAATTCCTTTAGTATCAATGTTCTCCAAAGTCAACAATATGTAACTGTTGAGCAGAGTTTAGCTTTTCCCAATCTACCGCTGGCAGAAATTTCCCGATTTTTACAACAGGTTAATCAACAAGATTACTTAGAACTAGTTCGAGAATTTCGTAACTGGGTGAAAAGTCAAATTAAATAACTTGCAGCAACCCACCTGGAAATAAAGTTCAAGGAACCCATGTCTAAATTGGTTATCAATTACAATTATTGTTAAATTTTATTAAGAGCCACATATTATGCCTTCAACCAATAGCCAATCTTGGAAAATCAAATTACTCTACGATGGAGAATGTCCTTTATGTTTGCGGGAAGTCAACTTTTTGCAAAAGCGGGATGGTGGTAGAGGAATAGTGGCGTTTGTCGATATTGCAACCGATGACTACACTCCTGAAAATCATGGTGGAGTTGATTTTGAAACCGCAATGGGACGCATTCATGCAGTATTACCAGATGGAAGGGTAATCAAAAATGTTGAGGTTTTTCGACGGGTATACGAAGAATTGGGAATGGGTTGGGTTTACGCTGTGACCAAATTACCGATTATTGGGGCGATGGTAGATGCTTTATACGCTATTTGGGCAGATTTGCGACTTTTCCTCACAGGAAGACCAGATTTAGATACTATTGTCCAACAGCGTGCCTCTCGACTTTCCTGTAGCGCTGAAAATCGTTGTCGTTTGACAGAGGTAGTTGAAGGTGATGAGGTGATGAAGTAATGGGGTGATGAGATCACAATTAGCGATCGCTCTTTGCTGTTATCTCATATCTTGCACCTGCACCCTAGAAGGGTGAACGGCAGTTTGCTTATGCCGGGGCTCGCAAAGCGTATCCGCAGGATTCACCCTTTCGGCAGTTACTCCACTTGGGGAGACCCCAAGACCGTACTGCCTCACCACCGCAACTGCCTCGGCTATACAATCAAAGCCTGCCTACGCAGGCTAAAAACCCTCATATTTCGTGCTGTTGATAAAAATATATGTTTATTAATAACATCAAAAATCAGTATTAATACTTGGGTGCAAGATGTGTGTTATGGTTATTGCAGCAAACCTATGAACAGTAAACTTATTACTTATTACTTATTACTTATTACTTGCGCGTAGTGCTATAGCTACCAGCTAGCTTTGAGTGTCTTATCCTTGTCTTAATCTGAGCTTTATCAATTAGTCCTAGGATAATTGGAGTCCATTGTGGAAATGGCAAATAATGTTTCACCTCTGGATGAATCTGAGACTCATAAGCAAAAGGAAATAATAAGATGAGCCAAAAGAGTCAGGCAACATTGAGTAATAAGCAGCTGGTGAAAGTTATCACTAAGACTATTAAGAAAAATGTGGCATTACAAGGAATTAATTCCACTACTCGCAAAGGGAATAAGGAGTTGGAACTGCTAGTAAAAACCGTTTCTAAAAAAAAGTCTTTCACTGACTTGTCAGAGGCTAGGGAAGTTGGGGAAAAATTGGGAGAAAGAATTATTCAAGTTTCTCAACAGCGAGGTAAGAAAGATTTAGATAAAGGAGTGATTCGCTTCTTAGTTAGTACTGGTGAAGTTTTGACAGCTATTGGATTCTCAAAAAAGGCAAAACCAACAAGTCCTCAACCTTCAGATGAACCTGTTGTAGAACCAGATGTTGTGGCAATTAATACCCCTAAGCCAGCAGAAACAGAGCAAACAAGTCCTCAACCTTCAGATGAACCTGTTGTAGAACCAGATGTTGTGGCAATTAATACCCCTAAGCCAGCAGAAACAGAGCAAACAAGTCCTCAACCTTCAGATGAACCTGTTGTAGAACCAGATGTTGTGGCAATAGATACCCCTAAGCCAGCAGAAACAGAGCAAGAGAAGCAAGAGAGTGAACTCGCGGGATAATAAGCTGTTAAGCGTCTAAACTGTATACATAAAGCGGGCAGGATGCCCGCACTACAATCACCTGATTTTTTTATTTTATACAATTTAGCTGCGAGCCCAAATGTCCGCCTAGGAATTAATTCCCAGGCTCAAAGACAAAGTCTGATAAATCAGACTAGGCAAGGCTTATGTCCTACGGACAAGCTGCGCTAACAGCGCGTTACCCTACGGGAACGCCTTCGGCGTACAAGGTGCTTGGTTTATCAGCCTGGAAATAAATTTCCAGGTAGGAATGTGGGCTAAACGACATTGGTGCAAGTTATCAGTTGAAACGCACTGAAATACCTGGTATCTGGTATATGGACATAATTGGTCATACCCCCCACCAATTCGCCCACAGTATCATTAATTTCCACAGCGAGTAGACAAAGTCATCTAAAGATGACTGAATCACCTGAAAATTTTTTAGTCTACTTCAGTAGACTTCGTTTATGAGCCTGGAACTTTAGTTCCAGGTGGATGTGTTAGCCAAGCCTGAAGCAATTTTTACCTTAATTTGACACCTATGAATGCTTGTGCCCTGTTCATTTTTTAGCTATCATTTTCTTCATCTTTCTGAAATAGCTGGATAAACTCTCCTGGTGCAAATTCTCCATTACTAGGGCGACGTTGAAGCTGTCCACTTTCCAAGTAAACGTAGTCGCACTCGATATTATCTAGCTTTGTAGCACTGTTAATATTCCACTCTGATAAACAAGCACCTGTCAGTATTGCTGCTGTAAAATTTGTTCCCTTTGCTTGACTTCTGCTTAAGTCAGCCCCCATCAAGTCAGCATCATTGAGATTAGCATTGCTAAGATTGGCATTCACTAACTGGGCATTGCTCAAGTCAGCATCATTGAGATCAGCATTACTGAGATTGGCATTCACGAATTGGGTATTGCTTAGATCCGCACTACTGAGATTGGCATTTACTAGCTCGGCTTCACTGAGGTTAGCTCTGCTCAAATCAGCATTAATAATGTCACTATTACTGAGGTTGGCATTTACTAACTGGGTATTACTAAGGTCAGCATCCCTGAGAATGGCATCACTAAGATTAGCATTCACTAGCTGGGCATCGCTGAGATCGGTATCACTTAGGTCAGCACCTAATAATTGGACACCAGTGAGATTAGCACCACTGAGGTCAGTATCACTCAGGTCAGCTCCACTGAGGTCAGGATTTATATTATCTGAATTGTTGATTCTCCAATTATTCCAAACATCTACCCCTTGCTTGAGCAAAGCTAGATACTCTTCATTTGCCATCTCACTTTCTTCCTATGCTTTACATATGGCAATTTTTACATCTCAAGGTTAAGAATAATGGAACTTCATCACTCCAGGCTAATAGGAACGCCATAGTACCGCTGCGCGGAAGTCAAAAGTATTGTGAACTCTTGCTTTGACATTTTATAAACCATTGCTGTATTTCCGCCGACTTGTAATAGTTAGCGATCGCTCTTTCACTTATGGTTATATTTAATACCTGTTTGTCATCTTGTATTAGTACTTAACCACATTAATTTTGCTGAGTTGCGGGTGTTTAGATCCCCGACTTCTTTAAGAAGTCGGGGATCTGTTACTCTGTCACCCCTTCGAGAATATCTTAAGTATTTTGAACTTCTATATTTGAGTTCTGATTTGTCAGTCACCATTGTATATATGCTCAAAATACAATTGTGGTTGGTGTGATTTATGGAACCTTTAAGTACTGCGGCTATAGCCATTGGTTCAGTGGTTGCGACTAAAGCACTGGAAAAAACGGGTGAAAAAGTAGCCGAAGCTTTATGGGACAAGACTGGTAAGTTTCTCGTCAAGCTGAGAAAACAATCTCCCCAGACTGTAAGTGGGATCGAGAAAGCACCAGAACAACCACTTGATTATGGCAAGGCTGTATTAGAAGTAGAATCTGCTGCTCAAGCTAATCCTGAAGTTAATCAAGCTATGCAGGAATTAGTAGCAGCAGCGAAAGCAGAACCCAATCCCAAATTTAATGAAATTCTTTCCATGCCTAATTTACAAAAATTGGCAGAAAAAATTGGTCAGGTGGTTATGCCTGGTGGAAAAGGAAAGATCGAGAATCAGTCGTTTTAAACTTGGCGATAGGTAACTGTATAAATAATGTCTGAAGATTCCAGGAAGTTTGCTGAGAAAATTGGTCAGGTGGTTATGCCTGGTGGACAAGCTTACATTGGGACTCAGATTATTCACGGGGAAAAACAGTTACGTCCCACAAAAAATATACCTCGCGGTTCTGTCCATTTTGTGGGGCGAGAAAGGGAACTATCCCTGTTGCATGGAGACTTGCAGCGTGGGGATTATGTAGCGTTAGCGGGGATGGGAGGGGTAGGTAAAACGGAATTAGCTACCCAATATGCGAGAAGATATGAAGATAAGTATGGAGGAATAGTTTGGTTTAACGCCAGAGAAACTAATCTTCCTGGGGAAGTTTTAAAATTTTTCAGTTTACAGTTGGGTTTAGAAATTCCCCAAAAAGACAAGCAAGAAAGACTGTTATCCCTGAAGGAACAGGTTGCTTGGTGTTGGTCAAACTATCCCCATTCTGACTTACCTATTCTGATTATCTTCGATGACGTAACAGACCTAGCCAATCTCCGGGAAGCTGTTCCCACCAATAGCCATTTCCGAGTATTAGTTACTACCAGGCTACGAAATTTAGACCGTAATTTTATTCAAGAAATCCCCATAGATGTTCTCTCCCCAAAAAAAGAACCAGGAAAGGCATTAGAACTGTTGCAACGGCTGTTAGGAGAGGGAGACAAACGAGTTGAAAACCAAGCAGAAGCCGCAGCAAATATATGTGCGTGTCTGGAATATTTGCCCTTGGGGATAGATTTAGTGGGCGGTTATTTAGTCAAAGACCCGGAAATATCCCTCCCCATGATGTTACAACGGTTGCAGGAGCAAAAATTAGCAGAAGCTGCCCTACAAAACCGGGAAACTCTCAACTCAACTCAACTGGGAATCAAAGCCGCCTTTACTTTAACCTGGGAAAGACTCAACCCCCTAACGCAACAATTAGGAAACTTCTTGAGTTTATTCTCTCCCCAATCGATTCTTTGGGAATTGGTGGTTTGGGTAGCCACAAAAAGTCAAAACATTGAACAAACTGATTCAGATCAAGTATCCCAGTCCGCGCAGGCGGAGTTTGATTGTGTAGGCAATTTATTAAATTTGTCACCACAGGAGTTCAACGAAGCAAGAAAGCAACTCTACGAACGCAACTTGCTGCAAAAGGTAGAAGAAACAGAGGGATATTATCAAATTCATTCCCTAGTGCGGTGGTTTTTGCAGTCACAATTGGCGGAGTCTGGCGAAATGCAACCACTCCTAGAAAGAACCTTCGCCACCGCCATGATTACTATAGCGCGACAGATTCCCCCATCACCTACCTCTGAACAGATCGAAATCTTCAAAGATACAAATCCCCATCTTGAAGAACTGGGAAGGCGTTTAATCGCAGAAGCCAAGGAAAGAGAACAGGGACAGATAAATTCCCTTGCATCAGTCCTTGAGGATGAAGTCGCCTGGGTATTTGTAGGGGTGGGAAGATTTTATCAGGGACAGGGATTCTATCAATTAGCAGAACCTTGGCGTGAGGAATGTCTAGGGGTTTGCCAGGTTTTGTTTGCAGGGGACCATCCGGATGTGGCTACTAGCTTGAACAATTTAGCGGAACTCTACCGTTCCCAAGGGCGTTACGCCGAAGCCGAACCCCTTTTGGTTGATGCCCTGGAGATGACAAAGCGGCTGTTTGCAGGGGACCATCCGGATGTGGCTGGGAGCTTGAACAATTTAGCGGGACTCTACGATAGCCAAGGGCGTTACGCCGAAGCCGAACCCCTTTATGTTGAAGCCCTGGAGATGAGAAAGCGGCTGTTTGCAGCGGACCATCCGGATGTGGCACTAAGCTTGAACAATTTAGCAGCACTCTACGATAGCCAAGGGCGTTACGCCGAAGCCGAACCCCTTTTGGTTGATGCCCTGGAGATGACAAAGCGGCTGTTTGCAGGGGATCATCCCAATGTGGCTACTAGCTTGAACAATTTAGCGTTTCTCTACCGTTCCCAAGGGCGTTACGCGGAAGCCGAACCCCTTTATGTTGATGCCCTGGAGATGAGAAAGCGGCTGTTTGCAGGGGACCATCCCAATGTGGCTACTAGCTTGAACAATTTAGCGTTACTCTACTATAGCCAAGGGCGTTACGCCGATGCCGAACCCCTTTATGTTGATGCCCTGGAGATGTGCCAACGGGTGTTAGGGGTAAATCATCCCACTACGGTGACAGTCCGAGAAAATTTGACAATCTTGCAACGTCAACGCACTCCCCTTGGCATTTTGAAGCGTTGGTTAGGTTATTTTGTGGCAATTGTACTGGTGATAGTGATTTTACCGTTTTACTTGCTGTGGTTGTTGGTAAAACAAATTTTGACTTTTATCTTCCGTCGGTTTGGTTAATAGACATGAAGTCGGGGATCTAAACAATAGCAATCAGATTAACCAACTTTGGGGGTTAAATTCACCTGCTTCTACAAGCAGCGCGTTTTGCGTCGGGGTAAAATCTCCGTTGCAAAACGCAATTCTAAATTCTAAATTCTAAATTCTACATTCTTTTAAACCGCGTCTACCTTGAAACCTATAGTTTTTACTTACGAATTCCAATGGCGCGAAAGGGCACGGCATTAGTAAGATTATGACCTATACAAGAATATTGTAGATGCCGTGCCCCTACAGGATAATTTCTTTTTTGGTATTCCCTGGAAGGAAAACTCCAGTTCTCAAGATGGATGAGGTTTAATTACCGTTTAATTTGCTTGGGAAATTGAGGAACTAATAGAGATTGTTCTAATTCACCTTGTTGATTATAGAATTTCATTTCACCTTGTTCATTACATAACCATACTTCTATAGCTTGAGCTTCTAAATATAATTGTTGTTTAAATTCCATTTCTTCCAAACTGTTACCATTGGATTTAACTTCTACACAAATTTCCGGTGCGATTGATGCTGACACTTCATCTTCAATTTGAGTAAATCGTGACTCTGAACACCAAACAACATCAGCAACTTTAACCCCATCTGATGTATTAATAGCGCATTCTGGCATCACTTCTCCCGTATTCAATAAGGATTCTAATAAACGTTGAATTCTCCCTTGGTAAAAAGAATGCTTAATTTTTACGGGACTCATGACAATTTGACCCCATTTATTTAATTCGATTTTGAAGGGTAAATCTTGTAAAATTTTATTGTCACAAACTTCTTCCCATCTCATAATTAATATTTGCCGAGAGCGAGAGAACGATTAATTTAATTTTAACCTTGTTACGGAGAGCGCGAGCTATAGCATTTGGGTAGGGGCGTTTGCATATCTTGCACCTTCGAGTGGAAGCGTAAGGTGAGCAGTGCCTTTCGATTAGCTGTAATGGCTCGATAACAAGAAAGTAGTAAATTCGTATTATTTTGGTAACACAAAGTCACATCACTACATTATTCTATGGCGTAAGCCCAAATAGTGGAAGAAACTCGGTGGGAATTTCGATCTCTTGGTCCGGCTGTTGTACTTTGATAAACTTCCCTTCCTCTATGTCATATACATAAAAGTAGCCGCTGCCACCATGGATTTGTTCTGTTTGCTTATGATCGAGTTCCATAAACAAATCTGCAATGACTATTTTACTCACTGTTTTCCTTCAAAAATTTTTCTAAATTTCACCTCCTGATTTTATTATCACCTCTAATTTAAAATCAAGAAGTTCATCAGTATTAATACCAATGGTTCTATGAGCGCGACCAAATTAACTACTAGGCTGAATTTTCCCAAGTTAATGTCAGTTATCCGGGATTCAATTTTAGAGTCAACCCAAGGAAAAATATTAAATCTGTCCGTGCAATAAACTTCATCACTTCTGTCTCTGCAAAACCCCATGACTAGGACTAAATAGTAACGCCAACAAAAAGAATCCCGACACAACTAAAACGATCGCAGGTCCAGAGGGAATGTTAAAAGCATCACTAATAAACATCCCACTAATACTAGAAATCACCCCAATTATCGCCCCCAAAAACATAACTTGATTCAGCCGCTTGACTAATAAATAAGCCGTTGCACCAGGAGTAATTAACAGGGACAAAACCAACACAACACCCACGCTTTTCATACTAGTGACGATGGTTAAAGAAATTAACAGCATCAGTCCAAAATTCAGCTTATTGATGGGTAATCCTGCTGCCTGCGCTCCCAAGGGGTCAAAGGTATAAAATAACAACTCTTTATATAGTAAAAACACTACCAATAATACTATGGCAGTAATAATCGCAGTATCCCGTAACTCACTGGATGTAACACTGAGAATATTCCCAAATAGAAAGTGATTGAGGTCAATTTTATTATCCTTTTGAATGACCGTAATTAAGGTAATCCCCAAAGCAAAAAACGCCGAAAATACTATCCCCATCGCCGCGTCTTCCTTAATAGGCGATCGCGTCCGTACCCAAGTGATACAAATAGTACTCAGTACCCCGGCAATAAAAGCCCCCACAAAGATATTCATTCCTAGCATAAATGCGATCGCTAGTCCGGGCAAAACCGAGTGACTAATGGCATCCCCCAGCAAAGCCAATCGCTGCACCATCAAGTAGCTACCAACAACCGCACACAATAAGCCTACCAGAATCGCTACAATGAGCGATCGCTGCATAAACTCGTACTGTAATGCTTCAATTACATTAGGCAAAAACAGAAGTAATTCGTTATTTATCATTTTTTATATATTTCTCTAATCCTCTAACTTGAAAATGGTTGTTGGTTGTTGGTTGTTAGTTGTTAGTTGTTAGTTGTTAGCATTTAATCCTTCCCTCCTTCACTCCTTCCCTCCTTCCCTCCTTCACTCCCTCACTCCTCCCCACTACGCTGCATCGGAGAAGAAAATCACCCTACCACCATAAGCATGGTATAAATTTTCTTCAGTCAATACGTGGTTGCGAGAACCTGCTGCAACTAACTCACGGTTCAATAAAATCAAATCATCAAAATGGGTAATAGATTCACCCAAATCATGGTTAACCACCACCACAATTTTCCCAGCTGCGGCTAATTCTTGAAACACCTGAAACACCACCCCTTGGGTTTTTTGATCGATACCAACAAATGGCTCGTCAAAACAGAAAATCTCTGCTTCTTGGGCTAATGCACGGGCTAAAAACACTCGCTGTTGCTGTCCCCCAGAAAGTTGTCCGATGGGACGATGGCGATAATCCATCATCCCCACCCTTGACAAAGCATTCTTAACTATGCGACGACTAACAGCAGAAAAATTACGCAACCATCCCGTCTTCTTCACCCTGCCCATCATCACCACATCCCACACCGTCGCCGGGTATGTCCAATCTATCTGACTGCGTTGGGGTACATAGGCAACTTTATCTAGTTGCTTCATCAATTGCTCCCCTTGATACAATGCCACCCCATTACCAGGAACTAACCCCAACATGGCTTTTAACATGGTACTTTTACCAGCACCGTTGGGACCAAAAATACCTGTTAATCTCCCCGGCTTGATAATACAGTTGATGTCACTCAAAGCTTCTTGGGTGCGGTAATACACTCCCAGGTGACTGATTTGAATCCAGTAATATTCTTCTTCTGTGGGTAAAACTCTCTCAATGTTGAAATTGTTGGGAGCAGACAATCTTGCTGTATTGGCAATCAAATTTTCTAAGGGAGACATAAATAAAAAATGAAAAGATTATGAAAATAATATACTCTAAAAAATGAAAGAAAAATGAAAAATAATATAACAAGTCTATGAGAGGAATCACTCAGTCAATGGGTAAACATTGCTGGCGGGTAATGATGGGGGTGTGTTTGGCGATATACATGGGGGGATGCAGTCAGCCAACTTCCCAGAACTCTACATCAGCAGATGGTAAACCCAGGGTAGTTGCAACCAGCACCATCATTGCAGATTTGACTGAGAAAATTGCCCAAGATGAAATTCAGTTAACTGGTATCCTCAAGCCAGGTACAGATCCCCATGTTTACGAACCCGTACCAGCAGATAGTAGAAATCTGGAAAAAGCCCAACTAATTTTATACAACGGTTTTAATTTAGAACCAGGGCTAATTAAATTAATGAATTCCACAGCTAAGGGGCGTAAAATAGCTGTGGGAGAAGCAGCGAAACCCTTGCAATTAGAGAAAGAGAAAGGGCAAACCGTACCCGATCCCCATGTGTGGGGTGATGTCAAAAATGCGATCGCCATGACAAAAGTGATTCGAGATGCCTTGATTGAATTATCACCAGAAGATCGGGAAATATTTACCCAACAAGCGCAGCAATTAATCCAGGAACTGCAACAGTTGGATACTTGGATTGCCAAACAGATTGCTACCATTCCCCCAGACAAGCGTAAACTAGTCACCACCCACGATGCCTTTCAATACTATGGGCGTGCCTATGGTATACCTATTGCTGGCACTTTAATTGGTATTAGTACGGAAGAGCAACCAAGTGCCCAAACAGTAAGAAAACTGGTAGATGCTATAAAAAAAATTGGTATCCCTGCCATTTTTGCCGAAACCACCATTAATCCAGCTTTAATCAAAACCGTCGCAGCTGAAGCCAAGGTGAAATTACCACCGCGTCAGCTATATTCCGACTCCATTGGTGCTGCTGGTAGTGAAGGTGATTCTTATGTGAAAATGATGTCAGCCAATACAAGGACAATTGTAGAGGCATTGGGAGGTAAGTATACGCCCTTAGGGACTGACAAATAAAAAAATAACCAATCGCTGTGAATGCTCTTGAGCAGGGTGCAGGGGGAGAAAAATTCACTCGTTTCCAGGCTGAGCCTGGAAACACATATAGGGAGGCTCTGCCTCCCAGTATAGATTTCCAGCCTCCAGGCTAGAAACCAGTCAAGGGGAATTTAGAATGAGCGAATTATTACCCCATCGATGTAGGCGTAGCCTTCGGTGTAGGGTATCGAAGGGCTAATGAGATAAGGAAAACATTTTTTCTCTCCACGGATGAATCCACACGGCTTGTATCCTTTTCTTTTTCGGTCAAAAATAAAAACCCCATCTAGAAATCAATTACTTTGATATCCATGAGATAACTAATAACTAATAACTGATAACTGATAACTGAAATGCCTGAAGTCTTCAAGATTATTCCTGCACCCGCTAAAGCATTGTGGTTACTAGGATTATTTGCCCTCATAATGACCGCAGTCATTTGTCTAATGGGTTATGCTGCTTACTCATGCCGTCACGTACAGTTTGAACTATCCAACACAGAACTACGTATAAAAGGTGATATCTATGGGCGTAATATCCCCATAACATCTCTAGTAGTGAATCAGAGTCATAAGGTAGATATAAATAGGGGTTCAGCCTATCAGCCAACTAGGAGAACTAATGGTATTAGTTTGCCTGGATACCGTTCTGGGTGGTTTAAACTCCACAATGGGGAAAAGGCTTTATTGTTTGTCACAGAACCCCATAATGTTGTTTATCTCCCTACAACTGATGGTTACTCCTTGCTGATGAGCGTACAAGAAGCAGATAGATTTTTGCGATCGCTAAATTCACCAAATATATAGATCTATAGGACTTATTCTCAATCGGAGTAGGGTGATTGGGTAGACGCAACAGCAACTTCTTCTTCTTATAGAGTGGTTAAGCTAGTGTCCCTTGGCAATGCCATCCACTAAATTCTCCAAAATAGATTGGATACAAGCCGTGTGGATTCATCCGTGGAGAGAAAAAATGTTTTCCTTATCTCATTAGCCCCTCAATTCATTCTAAATTCTTCATTCTAAATTCGCTCATTCTAAATTCCCCTTGACTCTAATAAGCGTCTTTTCTAGCTAATATTACGTAAAAAGTTTTTATAATAAGTAGTAAATCATACATTGGATGCCACTTTTTCTGATATCGCAAGTCTAGATCGACTACTTGTTCAAAATCCATAATTCGAGAACGACCATTAACTTGCCATTCACCAGTCAGTCCTGGTTTTACATTTAACCGCTGCCAATGATGTTGATTATAATGAGCAACTTCATCACCAGTTGGCGGACGTGTCCCGACTAAACTCATGTTACCTAACAGCACATTCCAGAATTGGGGCAACTCATCTAAACTGGTTTTTCTCAAAAACTTACCAACCCTAGTCACTCGAAAGTCAGTTTTGTTTTTAAACAAGAGTCCATTAACTTCGTTGTTGACTAGGGATTTTAGCTGTTCGGCTTCATTCACCATCGAACGGAATTTATATATACGGAATGGACGGCCCTGGAGTCCATAACGCTCTTGGGAAAAGAAAATAGGACCGGGACTATCAATTTTAATCGCAACCGCTATGGGGATGAAAACAATGGCAAGGATTGTCATCCCAACTAAACTCCCCACAATATCCAAACATCGTTTAAATTTAGAGTTTACGGATCGGTGGGGAGGGAATTGAACTTTGCCAGCTTCAGAACCAGCATCTACCAAAATATTTGTTATTGATGTTTGGTACATTAGCCAAATCTATATTTATATATTGTTCAAATATTGCCTAAAATTCTCAATTCAATATGAGATGAGATATAGCACTGATGTTTATGACTATAAACTTGGTTGAACTATAGAGGAACTGAATTTACCGTATATTCACTGAATCTTTATCAAGAAACTGGGGATCAATATTGTTTATAAACTTCAGTTAAAGTTAAAGATGAAGTTAAATGAATATTTCTTTTGAAGGATGAACAAATATTGGTGAAGGTGACGTTAAGATATTGCTGTGCTAGAATCTTTTGTCAACTGGGTGTTAAGACTAAAATTTTACACTCATCTTTCACATTACTGATGCTCTGCGAGGAGTATCAATGGACTCAATTGCTTTCCATGTAAGAAATTAAAGTTTTCTATATTACAGTAACTAGCAAAAAGTTAGTACATCTGAGTGTAAACAAATAAATTGTTTAGTGGGTGTAAATTAACCCATGAATTTAACAGCGATCGCAATTAACACTTGGTTGCGGTAAATTTTCCCTAAGTCACAAATTATACACGTAATCATTGCCATAGTAATTGCTATGTGATGTCCCTATTGATTGAAATATGGGCAGAAACTGTAGTGCAATGTCTAATAATTGAGGTATTAAAGCATGGTTCTAGCAGGAGCGGAAGTAAAAGTCAGCAAACTGGAGTCTATTGTGGAGCAGATTGGAGAGGCAGTACTTGCTACTACAGAAACTATTGAGCGTTTAGCTGACAGGGTGGATACTCTTAGTGTCCATTCAGAAGAACAGGGAAAACAGTTACAGCAACAAGGGTATCAAATTTTGGCATTGTGTGACGCAGTACAGACTTTGGCTGACACTCAGGATGAGTCCCTCCAAAAATTAACCCAGCTAACACGCACTTTAGACCGCTTGATGACTTTGTTAGAAGAATCCGATGATTGATTTGTGCCAGTCAAATTGACGATGGAAAACACAGGCAGTTGCCTGATTGTGGTTTAGAGTTGAAGCTTTGTAACTGCAATATTTCCAGAAAAACAGACATCAACATCACTACCAGGAATACGATCGCGTTTACCGTATTCCCCAATATAATAAAATTGATCGCCTTTGATCTGGTAATTTACAGGTAAAGGTTTAGTACAAGGCTGGCAAAACACGACTTCTGGTTGCCTGTCTCCCGGTTGTAAATGGGGTAAATTAACATTCCAATAAGTTCCTGTTTCTTGGGGACGGTGAAGTAAGTCAGCTAAGATTTCTGTTGTCCATTTAGCTGCTAAATCCCAATTATAATCAAGCTTTCCTTGACGATAGTGAGATAATGCGATCGCTGGAATACCGTGCATCGCAGCTTCGCGCACGGCGGCGACAGTTCCGGAAATATACGCATCCACACCCAAATTACCACCAGCATTAATACCCGAAATTACCCAGTTGATATCTTTGCAGATATGGGATATTGCAATTCTTACGCAATCAGCAGGAGTCCCTGCGATGGCATACTCAGATTGGGAACGTTTGTGGACTTGAATCGGACGATTTGTGGTAACTTGGTGTCCACAGCCAGATTGATGATCTCTAGGAGCGGCAATAATTACTTTTTGACCATTTACCGCTTTTTGCAGCGCCTGAATACCCGGTGCATCAATGCCGTCATCGTTAGTTAAAATTAAAGTCATGCAATTTTTAGATTTTAGATTTTGGATTTTAGATTTTAGATTTTAGATTTTAGAATATTCTGACGAGAAACCCTCTTGAAAATCTCTAGATGATACAAGGTATATACCTATACAAAAATACTTTTTTCAAATTCATTTTTTAAATTTATCTTACCTTTTATACCAGCATATGTTTAATTATTTACTAGAAGCAACAGAACTGTATTGGATGGGGATTTATTTAAGAGTCCTTGCTTGTGTCTTCGCTTATGGTGCGATTGTCCACGCTGGTAATATGGCTGGTTTAGGGGGAAAACCTTGGTTAGAAACTCCTTCACTCTGGAGAATTGCTGATATAGTCTACCTTATCCTAGATATAGCAGCAGTAATTGGACTTTGGCAACGAAAAGTCTGGGGTATCGGCTTATTCCTGCTTGCATTCTCGTCCCAGTTCGTTCTTTATACCATTTTTATTGATTATTTTGCTTCTAACTCTCAAGAGAAACAAACTATTTATGGTTTATTGGGAACTGAAGCCATTTTAATACTGATATTTTTAATTTTATTTTTGACAAAGAAATAAATCTAATTTGCACCTTCGAGAGTGAACAAACTCTTTCCTTAACCATAACACCCAACGCTTAACCGCTATTTTAAGGAAAGCACCATAAATTACTACACGCTCACGGGCACGGCGTAGGTAATATTAATTTCATATACCAAGAAATTTGTAGATGCCGTGCCCCTACCAATCATATCGTGTTCGGTTAAAGACTTATCATTCAGACCCCAGGGGTGCAGGGTGCAGAGGGAGAAAGATGTTTAAGATTTTTGCACTATGTCCTAAATTATGGGTGATTTGCCGGACATCATATCAATCATGTGTCCCATTTTTTTCAAATTGGGGTATTAGGACATTTTCCGTTACATAAATCCTACTCATAATTAGTCAAAAAGCAATGTGTAGAAATTATGTTACAGTTTCTTTCCTTTCGACTAAAGTTTAAGCATTTATAAAATAAGTAAAGAATAGTTACAAAATGTAAAGATTTTTTGTATGATAGCTAGAGGTAGATGAGAAATAATTCCGATCAAATTTACCTTGCCACCACAGGAGTTTTAAATGATTAGCCAACCAAAACCTAGTGTGGCTCCCAAAATAGAGGAGCCTAAATTTGGATTTAATGAATATTCTGAGCGTTTGAATGGTAGAGCCGCCATGATTGGTTTCCTTTTATTGGTGATAATTGAGTACGTCACCAATCAAGGGGTATTATCCTGGCTGGGCTTGAAATAAATGGAGTGATGGAGTGATGGAGTGATGGAGTGATGGAGTGATGGAGTGTGGACGCTGCGCGTCTACAGCTTTGAGAATAAATAACCGAAAAACTGAAAACTCCACTCAATTTTCTTTCCCTCCTTCCCTCTTTCCCTCCTTCCCTCCCTATTTTCAAGTTAGTCCCCCACGAGAAAATCCCACAACCAAGCCATGAAAATATATCTCAAGTGCGACTCCCACACCTAAGCTGTCAACCGTCAACTATCAACTAACAACTAACAACCATTTTCAAGTTGGTAATACGGTAAACCGATCTTTATCAAGTCTATACACAACTATCATCTACAAACTAGAAAAATTATAATAATATAAGGCTGGTGCGAACCGAAACTCGCACTAGTGAGTCCCTCAGTACCTACCCGACACATCAGATACGCTGAGTGCGGGTGAGGTGTTCTCGGTAAATTCATGGGAAAAGTGAATAGGAAAAAAGCAAGCTGTGATGAATGCTGTATTACCTCGTTTTTTGAAGTTAAGTTACCATAAAGAACCAATAATTAGTGTACTTATAACTATGGGAGTAGTAGATGCACTAATTGGTGGATTCGACGATAGTTGGTCGTTATTTATTGTTGGTTTAGGGACGACAGGTATAGCTCTTACATGGCGATGGTGGCGCGCTCAACAGCGTCAGCCTTTGTCTCAAGAACCTGTGGTGCAACAACAGCAACCATATTACTTACCTCCCCAACCCTCAAGCTCTACATCTACACTACCTATGCTCAGTATTCCTAAGAAAAAACCTCCACGCTCTTAAGTATAGATTCCATACTTATCTGGAGCTACAATCTCCCGTGTCAATCAAGAAGGAGGTTGTAATTTCACGCTGGGCAAAAATTATTGTGATTAATTATAGGGTAAATACTGAGAAAAAATAACATCAAAGTAACTAATTATATTCAGTAAAAGAGCCTAAATAGCACCATTTTTCTCTGGGTATCCTAATAAAAATGGTAGCGATAGACTCTTGAAATTTTATGCAATCTCGCTCTTACAAATGGTTACATAAAGCTTTTTTACCCATAGCGATCGCTAGTCTTGTAGGTGTCAATTTATTTACTGATGCTCAAAATGTCCATTCTGCCACCAGCGATCGCAAAAACAGTGGATCGAGGATCAATCAATTTACTAATCTCAAATTAGTACGTACCTTACGGGGACATTCCGGAACTATCAAATCTCTGACCTTCAGTCCTAATAGTAAAGTGCTGATTAGTGGTGGGGCAGATAATGAAGGAGCAATTGGTTTGTGGAATGCTCGCACTGGCAAACACATGGGTTCAATCAAAAAAGCCCATCAGACGGCAGTACAATCCTTAGTAGTTTCGCCGGATGGTCAAACCTTAGCCAGTAGTGGTAGCGACCATACCATTAATCTGTGGAATATGCGGAACCGGAGGTTTAATCGTAGCTTTGTCGCCCATAGAAGCCATGTTTTATCTTTGGCGGTATCTCCTGATAATAATTTACTGGTAAGTGGTGGTTTAGATGGGATTCGCGTCTGGGATTTATCACAACAGCGTCCCCTGAAAACTATTGTTCGCTACGGTAATGCGATTTATACTATGGCAGTTGCACCTAATGGTAAAATTTTAGCTAGTGGGGATCAGCAAGGGATAATTAAGTTATGGAATTTGCCCAGTGGTCAATTAATTGGCGAATTTACCGCCCATGATCATACCGTAAGTAGTATAACTTTCACTGCCAATGGTGAAAATTTAATTACTGCTAGCCGCGATCGCACTATTAAAATCTGGAATCTCCAAGGGGGTAAATTGGTGCGTACCCTTAAAGGTCATCAAAGTTGGGTGAATAAAATCGCAGTTCATCCCAATGGGATTATACTTGCTAGCGCGGGGCGTGATGGCATTAAATTATGGAATTTAAGTACGGGTAAGTTATTGGATACATTAACTGGACATTCCGATTGGGTAAGTGCGATCGCTTTTAGTCCTGATGGGAAAACCCTCGCTAGTGGAGGATTCGATCGGAAAATTAAGATTTGGCGTATTCAGTAGATATGAATTTCCAGGCTGATAAACCAAGTAGGTTAAAACCGACTCAAAGCCTTGCAAGCGTCTGATTTATCAGACTTTGTCCTTGAGCCTAGGAATTGATTCCTAGGCGGAAATTTGGGCTAGCCCTTGAATGGTGCAACTAATGAGTTCAACCCAACCTACATTTATTTTTTTCTTCCCAGAGTAACATAAGAGGGTTAAATCAACCTGAGTTCGGTGTTCGGAGTTCGGTGTTCGGAGTTAAAATTAACCTGAGTTCCGTCGAACTCACACTGATTTACTAAGTTTAGGTTAATTGTTGAGTTTATTCTCAACTATTCGGGAAGTGGCTCCTCACTTGAATTGTACAAATCCTTGACTCATAAGGGTTTTAGCCTCAAAATTTCGTCGAACTCACGTTAAATCAGGGTGGAATTGGCAAAAAAAGAGCTCTCCCTGTAATTACCAGGAAGAGCGTTGCCATGCCATTTCACTAATATTGAATCCAAGTTCTGTTGAGAGGATTCCGCAAATTAACAGATATTTTTTGGCAAAAATACTTTTTTATGGTCAAATCACTCAGATTATTGCCTTTGCACGGAGGAGATAAATAAAGTAAACCAAAGGGTAGCTCCTGCGTTCATGGTACTACTAGCACCAATTTCTCCACCGTGGGCATTAATAATTTGTTTGCATAAATACAAGCCCAATCCTAAACTGACGGAATTGCGAAGATTACTACCCCAAGCATAAGGCTCAAATAAGCGATCGCACTGTTGTTGACTCATACCTACACCATTATCAGCTACGGTGCAAAGAATGCGATCGCCTTCTACTTTGGCATTGATGGTGATTTCTAATCCAGGGGGATTGTGTTTGACTGCATTGCCAATCAAGTTAGAAAACACTCGCCACAGTTGAATGGCATCGGCATTAACCAAGGGTAAATCTGTAGGGAGTAAATTGTTGAGGGTAGCTTGGTTTTCCGCCAGGATTGGTTCTAAATCCGTTAAAGTATCTGCCAATACCCTATGCAACTGTATGGGTTGGAGTTGTAAAAATAACCCTTTAACCTCGTTAATATGTGCCTCCATCAACGAATTTATCAAATCCAATTGGCGATCGCTACTTTGTACCATCCGTTCTAATATTTGACGCGGTACGGGTATTAGGGAAGAGTTGGGGGATTCTTCTACTTGAGCCTGATGCAACAAATTCTTTAATACCATTAGGGTACCCAATACTGGGTTACGCAGGTCATGGGAAACGGCATGGAAAAATAACTTCAGTGTTTCTTCGGCTTGTTTTCGCTTGGTTATGTCTTCAATTAGACCTTCATAGTACAGAGTTTTACCATTTTCATCTCGCACGACATAAGCTTTTTCGGAAATCCAGACAATACTCCGATCTCGGCGATATATTTGGGATTCAAATTCACTTACCAACCCCTCCCGTTCAATTGAGCGGATGAACTCTGCACGACGCTGGGGTTCTACATATAATTGATGTTCAATATCAGTGAAATTTGCCATGACATCCCCTGGAGAAGAGTAACCCAGAATACGTGCTAGTGCCGGATTGACTGTAATGTAGCGTCCACCGGGGGTACTTTGGAAAATACCTTCCACAGCATTTTCAAAGATACTACGATATTTGGCTTCTGCTACTCCTAGTTTTTGGTAAGCAATTTCTATTTCTTTACGAGCATAAAATTCAGAGCGTTGCAGGCGATCGTAAAGATAAACACCAAGGTCACAAATAACACACAGCCAAAATAGATACAATATCAAGGTGACGTTGTAAATGGGTTTATCACTCACTGGCGGTGGTAGTTTTAGCCCTAGTGTGGTGTTAACCCCGAAGTAGTAAAGGAGTACGGCTGCTTGGGATATAAAATGCAATAACCAGCGCACTGGCATAAAAGTGGCTTGGCTGAGAAATAGCAATGACCAAGTTAGAGGACTGGGAATGGCAAATCGATTCAGAGTGAGGAAAATCTGGGGTATGAGACTAATTGACCAAGAGGAGATCAGAAATAATATGCCGGGATATAAACGACCAAATTTAGTTTTACGAGTAACTAAACAGACTGAAATACCCAGTAACATTACGGCATCAATAATCGGCAACTGATATCTCAGTACTTCGGGAATTTTCTGGGATTCTGGTAGGGGGTAAAAAAAGTTATAAATGTCTTTGACGGTAAAGCTAAAAACGCAAATTAGTGCCAACCACAACCACAAGTCTAATCTTTGCCGCAAAAAACGTTGTCTGCTAGCCAATCTTTGCCTATCTATAGATTTGTCATGGGTAGCATTCATGACATCTGATGTGGGCAAGATATTTTCACTGAATACTTGACTCCACCAACTTTGCACCTTTGGAATTACCCCAGCCATTAGCTTTTTCCCAAATCTACCTATCAACTCAGGTGCTTACTTGTTTTTTTGACAGTTGTTGCACCGATATATTATTTATCTTGACTCATTTGTTGGCAATTCGATTTCAATACTGTTGGTTAAATTTATAATCCAAATCGAAGTACAAAAAACAACTGCTTTCTTATTCTTATCCTTGAAAGCGAGTGCAACTTGGGAATTGGTCACTCATACTCTATTGTCTCAATTCTACCTGAGAAAAATTTGTAAAGAACTTTAAAAGAAATCACAGCCTCAGACAAAACCATGGGAAAATTTACATGGAGGTGTTGGCAAGAAATTGGAATAGATTAAACAGCCACAACTTATTCTTCACTTTAATAGGGGTTAGCCGAGAGGCTTGTTGTGTCAAACTCTCATTCCTCAGTACAAATTAGACGCAGAATATTTTTCTGTTTATTTTGGTTATTACTATTACTTATAATTCCAGTAATAGAAGCTAGCACATGCCTATCCCCTGATTCTGGTAATCAAGATCCACAATTACCCGAACCCCTGAAGGTATATCATCTTACCGTATTACCGGAAATAGCTTACCAAAAAATTAAACTCAATCCTCCTGTAACCAAAGCGATTATAACCATACAACCGGGGGATGTTGCAATTCGTTGTGGCTATAACTTCAATATTTATACTTGCATATCAGGAAAACCCTTGGAGATTCGTGCTGAACAGGATAATCCGATTCAAGAGTTTTGGGTACAAAATCCTCTCCCTCATAATATGCGCCTCACCATCTTTGTTTACGAATATTACCAAGGGTCACTAAAATCTTCTTGAGCATAATCGATACGTTACCTATTTTCAAAATAAATCGGTATTTATCTATTACTTTTCAGACCCATCAAATTTTCTATCTCATTAAAACAATATGTTTTCGGTTTTGATTATTACTTCTTCAATTTCGAGTTCTATGATTGATTATTTTCCAAATAACATTATAATTAGGGCAGGTATGATTTTCAGCTTTGTCAGTGTAGCTGTAATAGTTACAATTACTACTGCCATCTGGGTTCCGAAAGCTCTTAATTTTGTCAAACATCGCTTAATTACCCCTAGAGTTAAAGAAATTTATCAACAGGTATTTGCACCTTATAAAAATCAGCTATTATTGGTAATTATTCTAGCAATTACGGATATAATAATCTTATTTTCCCCTTTACAACAATGGCTAAAATTGTTTGAAATTACTTTTAGTTTATCAATAGCAATTACTATTAGCTGGTTGGGTTTTCAGATATTTAGGCAATTTTTTGATATTTACTTGTTAAATGCGGCTCTCAGACGAGAGCGAAAACTAGATAGTGAGATTTTAATTCTGGCAAAATTTTTAGCTAATGCTACTATCATTTTAATTGTTATTTTCATATTTGCTCAAACACATCAAATTAATTTAGTTGGCTTATTAGCGAGTTTAGGGATTGGAGGTTTAGCAGTTGCTTTTGCTGCTCAAAAAACCTTAGAACAATTGTTAGGAGGTGTTGTACTTTATCTAGATCGTCCCTTTGTAGTTGATGATTACGTCCACTTACCTGATAGAACTTTTGGTAGAGTTGAATCTATTGGTTGGCGTTCGACAAAAATTCGGACTTCTGGTAAAGGTAGTCTAGTTATTATTCCTAATAATGTTCTGACTCAGGTAAGCATCGAAAATCTTACCGATGCCAAGAAGGTAATTTCCCTAATGTACTTGACTTTATATAAAGCTATATCTGAAGAAGAAAAAGCTTTAATTCGCCAAGTAATTTTAGATAGTACTAAAGATATTTTTGGGTTAGATAATCGCATTACCCAAGTTAATTTTCAAGATATAGTTGATAACTCAGGACAAAACATTGTAGAAGCACAAGTTAATTTATTTTTGCTAGGTTCAGGAGAAATATCAATGGAATTACGTAAGCAACTCCTAGATATTGCTAGACAAAATATTAGCTATAAATTGAAAGAATATGGCATTAGTTTTGACATAGAAGAAAAAACTATTAATGTTTCCTCACCTATTAATTTATAAAAATTAAAGTGGACATAGAATTGATGCTAAATAATATTATTCAGCTTGACGAGGCAGCTCAAAACTTTTTAGTTACCTTAGGGCTCAGGTTCGGAGCATTCTTAATATTTGCCACACTTTCCTTACTTTTAGGTCGTTATACACCTTTGTTAGTCAGGTTAGTGATTAAACAATTCTTTCCCAAACAAGTTGTTAGTTACGAAAATTTACTTGATCCTCTGAGTAATTCAATTCAAGTTACAGGTACACTTATTCTATGGAACTTTTGTCTAAATATAATTTCTGTTTATCAAGATTTATACCAGTTTTTAAAATTCTTACTTTCCCTGGGATTAACAATTAGTATTGCCTGGTTAATATCTCGTACTTTTAAGCAATTTGTGCGTGTTTATGGAGTTATTATCATTGATAAATTAGGAAAGTCAGCTGATGATTTTATCTTAGTCGGTGAAACTATTTTCAATGTAATTGTCGGATTTACCGCCGTTGTAATTTTTGCTCAAAGCCAAAATGTAAACCTATTTGCATTATTTACTGGTTTGGGTATTAGTGGTATTGCGATCGCTTTTGCGGCCCAAAGGGTTTTAGAGCAATTATTAGGGACAATTGTATTATATTTAGACCGTCCCTATGTTCCTGGAGAATATATTCGCGTTAACTTTAATCCTCATAGTGAAGATATATACGGTAGAGTAGAATCAATTGGTTTGCGCTCCACAAAAATTCGTCTGGCTGCCAAAAATACTCTGTTAATTGTTCCTAATTCAATTATGGCAACTAAGGATATTGAGAACATTACTAGGGGTAAAAAGGTAATGGTATTGCTTTATCTAGATTTTGTGAATATTTTAGAGAAGCATGGGCAAGCCTTTGTGAAAAAAGTAATTCAAGCAAGTACTAATGCTCTATTTGGTATCGATCCAGGTAGTACAGAAATAAATTTTTTTCAACCTGAAGATAAACCAGGAACTCGTGCCAGGATAACTTTTTTTATCTTGGGTTCAAGCGAAGATTCTACTCAGTTGCGTAAGCGTTTATTAGAGTTAGCTAATACCAAAATTTCTCAGCAATTAGTCACTCGTGGGATGGAATTTTCAATCAATGAACCAACAATTTATGTAGATTCACCAATTCCCATTTGATTAATGTTTATATCCTTCAAAACTTAATTCAATTGTGAGACTCCTTAAACCATACCTGCTGTTGAGGTAAAGGGATAGGAATACCCGCTTCATCACAAGCTATCTTAATCCGACGACGAAACTCCCGAGAAACACTCCATTGCTGTAGGGGTTCTGTTTTAAACCATACCCTAATTATTACCCCCTGAGTACCAAAATGATCCACTCCTAGCACCTGTGGAGATTCAAGAATAGTTTTCTGCCAAATCGGATCTTGACTCATTTGTTCCGCTACCTGAGTAATTAACTCTAAAGCTCCATTTACGTCACTCTGGTAGGAAATGGGAATATTTAGGTCTGCTCTTGCCCAAGTACTAGAAAGGTTACGAACTATTTTGATTTCACTGTTGGGAACGGTAATTAACTCCCCTTCTGAATTTCTGAGCTGGGTAATTCGCAGATTCATTCTTTCCACTATACCCCCTACGTCTCCCACCTTGATGAAATCGCCCACCGCATACTGATCTTCCAAAATGATAAAAAACCCATTAATGGCATCTTTGATTAAGTTTTGCGAGGCTAAAGATAATCCCAGACCAATAATTCCTGCACCCGCTAGTAAAGGACCAATATCAACACCAGTCACCGAAAGTGCCACTAAAACTCCAACAATAATCCAACTTACGGTTACAATTCCCCGTGCAACTCCAGAAATTGTTGTCAGGCGCAATTGTAAGCGACGATGAGCTTCCTGAGTTGGCAAATAATTTTCGGCAAAAATGGAATTCAACCGGGAAATTAAGGCATAGCTAAAGCGAATCAGCACATAGGTTATCCAGCCCACAAGTCCAACTTGTAGAGGAATATTGAGACTGCGAAAAAACCATAGCTGGATGATGCGAGTATAAGGAAATAGACCGAAAATAAATACAGTTCCCCCGAACCAAATTGCAGCTCTAATTACTTGCAAAAGCCGATACTGAACTTCTGTAATGTTCCACTGTTGTCTACGATTTAGCTGGGTTGATATCGGCTGATGTTCTGATGAATCTGAGGATGATAAATGTTTTTTTGAGTTTCTGAAATAACGTTCTTTGCGAAAGATGATACAGTTGCTCAGGAACATCACCACAGTAATCCCAGCAGCCTTTAGTCCTTGATTAATTAAAAACCCTGGTTTTCGTTCCTGTTTTGCCCTTTCTAAGCCTTCTTGTAATTCCTGAATAATCTGGTCTGTTCTAAACTCAATGCTGACACCTTCCAGTTCGGCATCCCAATTCGTAACAGTTAATAGACGGACTTCTTTATCCCCCACGGACATATATATATCCCGTAAATTTCCCACTGCTTGTTGGCGAATCTTGAATTGAGTGGTGTCGGTTTGCAAGTATCTGTAACTAAGATTGTGCAGTCTCTGCTCAATCTCTTCAATTCTTTTAGATAAATCTGACTTTTGGTCAGTAACTTTGAATATACAGCGTCCATCAAGGCGAACGCAATCAGAAACTACTGCATTTTCCGAATTTTGTGTCAACACAGTAGAATTTAGCTTTAAATTTGACAGTATGGGAATTTGAGCCTGGACTGGTGATATAGAAATCACCATCACAAATGTCGCTACAAAAATTCCAACTAAAAATCCTAGGGAAATGTTGCCATTGATGTTAAACAAACAAATCCTCAAAAATTGCGGGATTAATCCACGAATCTTGGCGAATACTAGGGATTGGTGACAATGGAGATGTCGTGGCATTTATTTCAAGTTCGTATCAACACAAATCTTAGACTGAGTGAATGTTGCCAACCAGAAAGCTGACTGAGATTGAAAATGGTCAGTTTGTCAGGGTCTGCAACCCTGACAAAATATAATCTAGGCGCAGTAAAATTAGCAGTTTAAACCTCGTCTACCTTGAAAACCGTAGTTTTATAACGTGACTTTGGGATTGTTACTCTGTTCCAAGGCCTACGGGTGCGCCACTTGACGGCAGTTGACGGCAGTTGACGGCAGTTGCTTTATGCCGGGAAACCCTTTCGGCAGTTACTCCACTTGGGGTACTGCCTCACCACCGCAGTGGCTTACCGCTAACGCGTCTACGGAGCGTCACAATGACACATCTGAATAATTAGAAACTCCAGGTTTCAACATGGATGAGGTTTAGCACTCTGATGTAAAAATTTGTATCGTCTCTGATTATACTCAAAAATACCTTCATAAAACACAACATATTTTGGGCATTAGTCATGAGCAGTTTCAATAACTACTTGAATCAAAAATAGCCTTAACAAACAACATACGGTCTTAACTTGCGATCGATGCATTCACCCATGTAAAGTTTTTTGCTTGTTTTTACTTTTTTTATTATTGAATTTATATAATTATTTCCACATAATAATTTGCATATTTATAGGTTGTAAAAAACATATATGAGATATAGCCTCAAGTACTCTACTTTTAGATTATTGGGGCTTACAATGATGATTTTTTTCATGATTGTAACCCCTGTTGCTTTTTCTCAGGTTAGCCCACCACCCCTTACCCAACAAGCACCGGCGATTACCAAAATAGATGGTGCCCCTGTGGTTTTGGGGGGAGAAAAGCTATTTGTAATTAAAGCTGGAGTTGGTTCCTTTTCAGCAGGAGAGAGGGCACAGGCTGTAAGCCATAGAATTGAAACTCTCGCCAATGACCTATCCATTAAAGTTGATTCGATCCAAATTTCAGAGCAGCCAGACACCACCAATATTGTCGCTGGGAACAAGATAATTTATACAATTACCGATAAGGATGGTAAAGCTGCTGGGAAAACTACACAAGAACTTGCTCAAGAATATTTACCCATTCTCGGTGGTGCCATTACTAAGTATCGAGAGGCACGTAGCCTAAAAAGTATTCTTCTGGGCATTCTTTATACATTCATAGCCACTGTTACCACATTTATCTTATTCGTAATTTTAGGTAAGGTTTTTCGTCGATTTACTATCTGGTTAGATGGTTGGCGGGAAACCCATATTCCAGCTATTCGATTTCAAAATATTGAAATTTTATCAGCATCTAAAGTTACTGATATTTTACATAAGATATTGGGGCTAATTAGGCTATTAATAATCCTCGGTATTTTATATATTTATATCCCTTTAGTATTAAGTTTTTTCCCGTGGACTAAACCTCTCAGTGCTAATCTATTTAATTATTTTTTCTGGGCATTAAATAATTTTTGGTTGGGAGCTGTCAAGTATTTTCCTAATATATTTGCATTGGGTCTAAATATATTTATTACCTACTACATTATTAGATTTATTAGACCTATATTTCGAGAATTAGCGAATGAAAACTTATCGATTCCAGGATTTTACCCAGAATGGGCAGAACCAACCTATAAACTAGTATTATTTTTAATAATTGCCTTGGCGTTGGTAGTGGCATTTCCCTATTTGCCTGGGTTTGGTACTCCTGCATTTCAGGGCGTATCAGTTTTCTTAGGTGTTCTGTTATCCCTCGGTTCTACTGCTGTGGTATCCAATATTGTTGCCGGGATTATTCTAATTTATACCCGTGCGTTTCGGATTGGCGATCGCATTAAAATAGGGGATGCAATGGGGGATATTGTGGAAAAAACCCTATTAGTGACGCGGATTCGTACCATCAAAAATGTGGTGATTACCCTGCCTAATGCTACGGTTTTAAGTAGTCAAATTATTAACTATAGTGCTTTATCTCAAGACCCCAGCCATTACTTAATTTTAAATACTACAGTTACTCTCGGCTATGATGTGCCTTGGCGGAAAGTACATCAAGTATTAATAGATGCGGCATTAGTAACCTCCCATATTCGTTCGCAACCCCCTCCATTTGTGTTGCAAACTAGCCTAGATGATTTTTATGTCAGCTATGAACTTAATGCCTACACAAATAAACCCACCATCATGGCAAAAATATATTCAGAACTACACCAAAATATTCAAGATAAATGCAATGAAGCAGACATTGAAATTCTCTCACCCCATTACTCAGCCATGCGAGACGGAAATCAAACCACAATCCCAGCAGATTATTTACCAAAAGACTACAAAGCACCAGGATTTCGTTTTTCTCCACTCAATAACCCTTTAAATCCATCAAATGGTACAGATTCGTCAGAAACTCACTAATAGTCAAGGGGAATGAGCGAATTTAGAATTTAGAATTTAGAATTTAGAATTATTACATCGATGAATCGAGGGGCTGATAAATTCATTTTTGACTCTCCACGGATAAATCCAGGGGCTTGTATCCAGTCTATTTTTTGGTCATGAGCTGAATGGGATGAAATTTGCTTCCTTATTTGATTTTTTACTACTAGTAAACTAATAATGAATCGGAGATATGTTATGCGAATCTTGACTTTACTAGCATTATTAATTGCAACAATGGCTGTGATTTTTGCTTTGCAAAACTCAGCACCAGTAGTGGTGCAATTTCTAGGGTGGCGTTCCCAAGATTCTATGGCTTTAGTGCTACTACTGACCTTTACTTTTGGTGTACTTTTTGGCTTACTGGTTTCTTTGCCGACTATCATTAAAATTAGAAAAAGAAACAAACATCTCAGTCGTAAGCTGAAAGAACACAAAGATGAAATTGAAGAACTAAATTATAAATTATCCGAAGTTAATAATCAATTACACACGGGAGAAACTATGCCCGAAGTACATGAGATTCCAAAGGATGAGCAGTTAGATTCTCCTCCAGATTCATCTATTAATTAATACTTCTGCGTCCCAGTTAAAAATTATTTTGTTTCAAAAAATCTAAAATCCAATATCCTATAAGGATGGTGTGGTAATGGATATTATCAAGGTTATTCAACAGTGGCTTAAAGACCCGATGGTGGGCAAAATAATATACGTAAGTGTTGGTATTTTCGTCCTTTCTCTGATTTTTCGTACTCTCAATAAAACAGTCCCCCGGTATATTCCAGATTCGGATACTCGCTATCACTTCCGTAAAACAGTTAGCTTCATCGGCTATATATTGATGATGCTATTTGCAGCCAGTGTATTTAGCGATCGCTTTCGCCAGCTTACCGTTCTCTTTGGGTTTATTGGTGCGGGTGTAGCTTTCGCCTTACAAGAAGTAATTGCTAGTTTTGCTGGTTGGGCGGCGATCTCCCTAGGTCAATTTTACAGACCAGGCGATCGCGTACTATTAGGGGGGATAATGGGCGATGTAATTGATATTAGCATCCTGCGAACCACCTTGATGGAATGTGGCGACTGGGTGAAAGCTGACTTGTATAATGGGCGAATTGTACGGATTGCCAACAGTTTTGTATTTAAGGAACCAGTATACAATTACTCTGGTGATTTTCCTTTTGTCTGGGACGAAATCTCCATTCCCATTAAATATGGTAGCGATCGCCGTTTAGTCAGGAAAATTCTCCATCAAGTGGCTGATGAAGTTGTAGGAGAGTATATTCCCATCGCCAGAACTAATTGGCAGCGCATGGTAAATAAGTATTTGATTGAAGATGCCAGAATTGAACCAGCAGTTACCCTAATAGCAAATGATAACTGGATGGAATTTACATTGCGCTATGTAGTCCAGTATAAGAAGCGTCGCGGCAAAAAGGACGAACTTTTTAGCCGTATTCTCGATGAAATTGATAAAACAGAGGATAGAGTTGCAGTAGCTTCCACAACTGTTCACCTAGTGCAAACACCTATTTTGGATGTGAGACTTCAGCAGCAAGATAATGGAGTCAAAAATATTACATAGGTAATGGGCGATCGCACTAATTTTGCCGGGTAAACCAAGTTCAAGATTTATCCTCTCCTTCTCTTCCTCTGCGCTCTCTGCGCCTCTGCGGTTTCTTCCTCTACCCCTCAGAACTAATGTGGTGGAACAGTAGTACTCGACCACATTAGTGGTCTGTCCCATTAATTTTGATAGGTAAACCAGGTTCCAAATTTATCCTCTCTTTCTCTTCCTTCGAGCCCTACCCTACGGGAAGCCACTTCGTGTCTAACGCGCCTTTGCGGTTTTTTTCTTCACCTCTCAGGACTAATGGGACAAGGCAGTAGTCCTTTTCATTAGTTTTGAGGACTAGGTAAGGTGATCCCCGACTTCTGAATCAATATCCGCACATTGTAGCAATTCCTAGGATAGAAGTCGGGGATCTAAACATCCCGCGACTCATCAAAATTAATGTAGTTTTTTTGACTTTTGAATGCGTGACTTTTGAATTCCCTTAACTCCCCTGTAATGGTGCATCTAACACCTTCTTAATCCGTTCGCGGGTTTCTAACAGGTGGGCTTTGGTATATTCATCTTGGGAATTTACCCGATCCAATTTTTCTTTCAATTGCCGCAGTTTATACCAAGCTAACGTCCGGGCATCTTCTGGAACAGATTTTTTTCGCAACACCATGTCTGTCAAAATTTTGAGGTGTTGACGCTGTAAACCCCGGCGCAAACTAGCAATTTCTAAGGGTTGGTCTTTCTTGGGCTTGATTACTTCCGTCCAAATACCTGTTTGCAAGGTATCAAATAATTCAGGTAATGTCAGGGATTTTTTGGGTTCGCTTTTTAACTCAATATCCTTAAGTCGGGAAAGGCGATCGCTTGACAGTAAATCTGACAATACCAAACTCTGCATGGACAATACTAGGTCATGAATGGGATAGTCTAAACGCCCTGTTTTGGGATTACTACCCCAATGTCGCCAACGGGATGGTGCTAATTTATTTAGTAGTTGGGGTGAAAAGTTAAAAGCATCTTCTGCAAATACATACTTGTGTAAATTTTCTAATGCCTTTCTTTGCTTTTCCAGGGGTACTGGTTGAAATGGCAATCTATTTTGTGGATTTCCTCCATGTACCCGGTAAAAGGACTGACCACCAATATATTTAGAAATATAGTAAATATTTTGAAAATAATTGCCTAATACAGTTCCAAATCTGTCCCTAACATCTGTGAAACTATTGCCCTCTAAGGGATAACGTTGATTTAACCGAGTCCACATCAACCGGGCATTATCTAGCTGCCACTGGGAATAAACCAATACATTAGAACTATTGTCCCAAGGGTTGGCGGTGGGGTCAAGGTCGTATACATCCTCATCTGTAGAGTAGCTGTATTCTGGTTTGTAGGATTCTTGGGCAATCCGATCTAAAATTGGCTTTTCTGCTATGGGAGATGCAGCTTTAATGGGTGTATATCCATACTTAATTACCCAGTGGTCATAAACACCCACGGAGTCGGGGAAATAGTCACCTTGCTTGGTTCCTTGGGGAGCAATGTTGGGTGGGATGTAGTCCATCACCGATGTAGTCAGACCTTTTTTCCCAGCAATTTTGCGATCGTTCATTTCCTGGGGCGATAGTAAGGTACTACCCCGGAAATTGTGGCGTAATCCCAATGTATGCCCGACTTCGTGGGCAATAATCAACCTTAAATATTCATGGACATATTTCTTCTTTTGGGCACTGGTGGGAGGTTTGCTTTGGAGTAAGGACATTGCCAAGGAACCAAAAGCAAACTGATTAGCAGCTTCCATCCCATAACAAAGATCGTACTTGCCTGCTAATTGAGATAAACGCTGGGTGAGGGGACTTTTCTCTGGTGATGAAGGTGAAACAATATTATCTAATCCATTGGCACACAGGAGACGATTGTGCATTAAAGCCGAGAGGGAAGTGCGGCTTTGTTTTTGGCTAGGTTGAATAATTCGTTTGTAATCAGTTTTGATTGCCCGGATAAAACTACCGTCCACTAAAATATCGGCATCGAGGATTTCTCCAGTTAAGGGATTAACCCGGGATGGCCCCATAGCAAAATATCCATCCACTGTGTTAATCCAGCGAATGGTGTTGTAGCGGATGTCTGCGGGGTCCCAGGTGGCATCATCTGGCATTTGCTTCACTTGGATGGCATCTTGGAAACCAGCTGCTTCAAAGGCTTTATTCCACATCAACACCCCTTCTTTGATAGTATCCCGGTATTCTAAGGGAACAGCATTATCAATCCAGAAGACTATGGGTTTTTTGGGTGGAGAAATCGCAGCTTTGGGGTTTTGCTTTTCTAAATGCCAACGGTTGATGTAGCGGACAAAGGGATCTTTGCGTTCGTCGTTGGAAACGTCTTGATAAGCGGTAATAAAGTAACCCAGTCGATTGTCTGCTAGTCGGGGTCGGTAGTTATTTTGCGGTAGCTGAGAAAGGCTGTAGTGAACCCGCAAGCGAAAACCACGGTTATCGGCAAGGGTGGTAAAATTACGCTGCTTGCCTGGTTTACCAGCTACAAAGTTGATGATTGACTCAATTTCCATATTTTTGGGGAAGGCTTTTGCATCGCCAAAATAGGATTTTTTGGGACTGCCGATCGCTCCCAAATTTTGCGATAATCCTCCTAGGTCTTTGAGTAATATGTCCCCTAAATCTATGAGGATGGTTTGACGTTGGGGGTGAATGCTCTTGATTTTAATAGTATAAAGGATAGAATCACTAAAAGAACGGGCAAGCGATCGCGCCTGGGGATCTCCTTCACGGGTGCGAAAGTTAACGTTTTTCACGACAAAATTTAATTCGTTATTTACCCGTTGGAAGTAAAATAAAAAGTTTTCTAAGGGCATACCACTATAAATACCCCGTTCCCCAATACCTGATTCCAAGGTTGCAGTGGCGAGGAAGTTTTTATTTAATTGCTGTGGTTTAATCTCTAGATAAATTTTATTCTTTTTGGGATGGCGATATAAAGTGAAAAGACCAGATGCTTTTCTAGTGTCTTTAATTACTTTGTCGAATGGTTGCAAACCATCCTTTTTTTTCGGCTTTTTCCTGGAAATATTAGGCTTTCCTGCCTTATTAGCTAGTTGTAAAAATGGCTGCTGTCCAGGTGATTGAGTGTTGTTCGCTACCCATATAAAAGGCTGATGTTGTACTTGTTTTTTGTTGTCAATTACCCATACTTTCGATAATGCCCAGTTGGGAAGGGAGGCGGCTGTAGGAATAACTTTGCCCTTTGGTGATTCTAACATTTGCACCTGGGTTGGGGTACGGGGTAAAGAACCCTGTTTCATTTTGGGCAATGCAATTTTTTCCTTGAAGCCGCCTTTGGATTCCACATTGGCAGCCACTGACTGGGCACTTGAGTGCAATATTCCTAAAAACAGACCATGCAACAAAATAACACAACAGGTTAATCTCTTCATCCCATCTATGTCCTGGCAAAATTTTTTATTTAATTGTGATCTCATGCAAAAACCATTTATCTTGCATTCTCTTCAACCAATTGGTACTACTATAACCAACCACCTAGTTGCTTGATATTAAGCAGCTCATCTGAGGGAAGCATTAGCATCCCTAGCAAATTTCTGGTTGCTGACACAGTTGTACTGTAGTATTGTTCCCAAAATAATTATGTTTTTAGCAGGTTGTGTACATGATTTTTACATTCGACTAAGAAATAAGCCGAATCAGCCATAAAACTATGACATAGACAACAACGGTTAACTGACAAGTAAAAGCCCCAATTTTAGCCTACATTTGTATTGACACCCTAGGGGTCAAGGCAACTCCTCCCCATTAGAGCCACTATCTCATACAATCTCAACATTAAGATGTTTTGTAAAATACAATTTTCAGGTAGATAGTAACAAAAATTAGCTCCAAGAAATTTCCTGGGAAATCATAACACATCAGTGGATGCATCGGTATTAACATATACAATCATGTTAAATTTATTTCAAATCTGGCAACGTTTAAAAATTTATTTTCAGGGAAAGTGTTTGCAAGAAAAAGAACATACAAATATGACGTTTTATCGCCAAAATGTAAACTTAGAAAAAGAAAATTTACAAACTAGGCAATTCCAGAACAGGCTGCAAAAACAATTACAAACATGGTCGCAAATCGGGGATAGGAAAGAGCAAATCCCACTAGAGATTTATGATTTACTCAGTAACGCAGTACTCAAGCCGAAAATGTTAGCAGCAATACTGGAAAATCTGACCCATGAGGATAGATTCCAGCCGGTAAAACTTTTTCAGCATCTGCAAGATTTTTATTTGCGTTGGTGTGGAGGGGAATTTATTGATGCTCCACCGGGTTATAATTTACCCCAACAAAAAATGTTGCAGCTACAGGCAAAGAATATTACCCTTGGGCTGCGTCAGATAGATATAAATACAGGACTGAATGTACTGATATTGCTCTTGGCATTACACCACTATGGTCAAAAGCATGATCATCTCAGCCAAGAAATTATTTTTTATCCATCCGGTCAAAGGGATGCAGACAACTTTTTTACCTCCCAACTGCTGCGGATTATCAACTATAGCGATACCATTGAAATTGGTAATTTTACTAGTGTTGTAGGAGCATTTCTCAAGGGTGGTAACTTTAGTGGTGCATACCTGGGGGATGCTAATCTGACAGGGGCTAATTTTAGTACTGCCGATCTGAGTACGGCTTACTTAGGAAATGCCAACCTCACAGGGGTTAATTTTAGTTGTGCTAACCTGAATAATGCTTCTGTTGGAGATGCTAACTTGAGTGGAGCCAACCTGAGTGGAGCCAATCTCAACCGTGCCGATCTCAGTAGTTGTAATTTGAGTGGAGCGATCGCTACTGGTGCGGATTTCAGTCGTGGGGATCTCACCCATGCCAATCTAAATACTGCTAACCTCTCGAATACAGACCTGAGTTATGCAGATTTGAGCGGTGCTGACCTGCGAAACGCTGACCTACGGGGAGCGAACCTGAGTCATGCAATTCTCTTTGGCGCGAATCTTAGTGATGCTCAACTTGGTGATGCGAACCTCAGTAGTACGGATCTGTGTCGTGCGGACTTGAGTGGTGCGGACCTGAGCCATACAACTCTCCACAGTAGTAACCTGAGTGACACCATTCTTTTTAGTGCTAATTTGTCCGAAGCAAATCTGAGTGCTGTAGACCTAAGCTATGCCAAACTCCACAGTGCCAAACTCCACGGTGCCAACCTAGAAGGAGCAATTATGATGGGTGCAGACCTGAGCAACGTAGACCTCAGTGCCGTAATTCTCAATCAAGCCGACTTGAGTGGAGTGATTCTCAATCAAGCCAATCTGAGTCAAGCTGACCTCAGCGATGCCATTCTTTTTGGTACAGACCTGAGTTATGCCAACCTCAGTGGTAGCAACCTCAGTGGTAGTAACCTCAGTGGTGCTACTCTCAATGGGGCAAATCTCAGTGGTAGTAACCTCAGTTATGCCATTCTTGGTGGTGCTGACTTGACTGACGCTAACTTAGCACAAATGGTTTGGAATGAAAATCTAGAGTGGGATGGAGTGCGGGGCTTGGAAACTGCGGTGAATATACCAGATGCACTCAAAGTCCATTTAACTAATGTGGGGTCTGGGGAACCTCCATTAAGATAGATAACATTGTTCCACCCTGGCAACAGATAACAATTACAATCTCTCTGTTAACCATAGGGTAGAATTTCATCTTTTAAGAGTTGCACATCGCGTGAGGGATGGATTTATGAAGCGATTAGGTAGATGGTTAGGCATATTGTGCTTAGTGGCGATCGCTAGCTTTGGTTTTTTTGGCAGACCTCAATCAGTAGCAGCACAGGGGATTAATATCCACCAGGGGACAATTGTGGCAGTAGGGAATATTCAGTTATGCGTTGAATCAGACCAAAAGATAGATTTGAATAATGCCAATCTAGTGGCTTTTACAGAATGTCCGGGTTTTTACCCCACTCTGGCAAAATTGATTGTTCAGAATGGTCCTTACCAAACAGTTGAGGATGTTTTAAAAATACCAGATTTAACTCAGCGCCAAAAAGAACTTCTTCAAGCCAATTTAGATAACTTTAGCGTCAATATAGCAGTGGTTCCCCTAGAACAGAGAATGCCTCCTAGACCCCCTATGCGTAAGTAGGTGAGCTATTTTCGATTACAACACAGAAGCGTGAGTAAGCTGCCAAAGACTGTGGTCAAAGCGTTTCTCTATCTGGTGAGGTACATACTTGAAGCTGAAAGGCTTGGCAATTCTGGCTGCTGGTACAACCTCATTTGAGTGGGAACCGCTTTATTACTTATTACTTACAGGACTTACGCAAAAAATAATCCCCTCCAGAAATTAGATCGGGAGGGGATATTGTCAAAAGAATAATTGTATGCAGCCTATATTATCGTCGATTGGGCATTTGAGGTATTGTGACGACGATTGACTGCTGAGTAATCCCTTTTTGCACTATTTTTATTCTGGATTGGTATCATTGTAAGGATTACGAATGCGTTCGGCTTCAGGACATTCTTCTGTTAACAGTGGTTCTACATTTCCCCTTGGTACTGAAGCTAATTTTTGATTAACAGCACCTATACTTTCGAGTCGAACCATTTCTTCCCAAGAGCAGATTTCGTCTTCTTCCTCGGTTTCATAGCGCAAGGTGACTAAGTCTCCTTCGATATCGATGATGCGGGCGCGTTCTATCCAGCGTTGCTGGTCCCGCAAGAAAACACATACATCCCGCCCATCACAACACAGTTGATAAATCTTGCGGTGTAGCATCTACTGCTTCTGCCTTTTCTAACGTTAAATCTGTCAACATTTAGGTATACTCCCAGTATACGTCACTCTTTAGAAGTTATCTACATCAAACTTCAAAGGTGCTGAGATTTACCCTAAACTACAAGTTATGTAGGTATTGCCATATCAATGACAATCATAAATATTGGACTTTGGCGATGTTCCCAGGGAAACGCCTGATGGAGATGCTCCTAAGGGGAGCCGCTAACTGAGCTAAGTGAATTGACAAGGAGCGCAACAACGGATGTTATTACAGCACTTGCACTATCACACCAGTGTAACTTGAGTTCTCACAGTTTAATTCTCAAGAATATATTTTTGATAGAAGTCACATCATTCATAATTAGTCCGGACAATTTTTATAGTCGTTGGTGAGTCATTTTTACCATTATGTAATAATAAATACTCTGGCACAAGAGATAATTGGGAATGATTGACTTGCCTACTGGTATTTATGGGCATGGCTGAGAAATATGGGGACCTAGCTTTAAGTTTAACCCCTATGTATACAATCTTAACTCATTCTCTTTATAGGCTTCATCCTTTTCACGAAAGAGAATCAATCAATTTGGAATTTTTTCAGCAATTCTATGGTCAAGTCTGAGGAGCCTTCTCGTTTCACTTTACCTGCACGCACTGCATCCCACAGATCTGCCAGTATTACTAAATCTTCAGGCTGATAAATTTTTGTAGTTAGAACCTGACGGATAAGACCTTCAGATGCAACACTTAAATATCCAGTTTGAAAAGCAGAGTCAACCAGAGTACGAATCATCTTGATAGAAAAATGGTAATGGCTAGGTTACTTATAGTGTGGAACTTTTCTCTTCATTTTTTGTTGATCTGGAATAATGTACTTTGGTGATTGTTATTACATATATTTTGTGATACTAATCACTATTAATATATTTGTAGTTTTTTTTGTAGTTAAAAATACTATATATAAGTGTAATTTTAAAAACTCAACAAATGTTTGCTATTCAGATTAGTCCTTAGGGACTTCCAAATCACCACAGAACCAATCCCTTGGAATCCTCTTAAGTTGTTGAGTTATTGAGCAGGGGGAGTAAAGAAAATCGCCTTCTGCCTTTGTTCAATTTTTGATGTACCCTTACATTAAGGAAAAAATTGGCGAAAATCTTCGTCTTTTTGGCTTAACTGTACCCAATCAACTGACAAAGCTTGAAACTTTTCCACTAGGCGATCGCAAGCTGGACGTTCGGTGGCATAATGTCCGGCATCAAGGATAATTAGCCCTGCATCGCGGCTTTCTTGGAATTGATGGAATTTACAATCAGAAGTCAAATAAACTTGGGCGCCAGTTTTGACGACAGCTTGAATAAAGCTTGCTCCTGAGCCTCCTAAAACAGCCACTCTGGAAATTTGCTGTTGTAAATCAACGGTGGGGGAGAAAAGTAGCTTGTCAGGATGCAGACGGGCATGGATAGTTGTCAGCAGCTCTTGTAGTGTTAAGGAAGTGGGCAAGTTTCCGACTCTGCCATATCCTAAACCTGGTTGGGTGGGTACTATGGGCGTACTTGCTTGCAGGGATAAAATTTGTCCCAGAACATCCGCCGTACCATCTTCTACTTGGTCAAAGTTAGTATGTGCCGTATAAATACCAATATTGTGGGTAAAAGCCAATCGCGCCATTTCTGCGATCGCATCCCCAGTACATAGGGACTTGGGGGGATAAAAAATGAGGGGATGGTGGGCAAAAATCAGATTTACAGGTATACCAGATTCCCGCAGAGCGATCGCTTCTTCCATTACAGCCAAAGTCGGTGTCAGACACACCAATACCCGCGCTGGGGACTGTAAAACCCCAGGTTCAATTTGCCAACCACAGTTATCCCAGCTTTCTTGCCAAGCTGGATTTGCCCATGACTCAAACCAGGTAATTAAATCAACAATTTTCATTGGTTATTTTGATAGCTAGCAGCCATACACAAAAGATTGTTCCTTGAGAATATTTATTGTTGACTTACTCGGTGACATCCTCCCCCACCAAATTCAAGTGAATTGTGGTGGGGACTTCCCCAAATCACTTTGAGGATTTCCTGGTTTTTCCCTGGCGGGGTTTCGCCTCTGACCTAGACTGAGATTTCCCAGTCCCCGGCAGACCGACTGCACAGGCTCTTTC